>JALFRH010000152.1 GCA_022785155.1 Spirochaetales bacterium | reverse complement strand
CTTTTGGTTGAGATAATTATACACAATAACAGGAAGTATTTCTATATATTATAAGTATTTAATTGTAATTTTACTTCTCTTTTTCTGCTCTTTTTTATCTACTATTTTTCAGGGTATAATTCAAGTGTCAACATTGAGTTCCTTACTTGGAACTTCAATCAGGACAATAAGAAGGATACAGAACAAACTATTGATCAAAACCGGGTTGGATAATCTAAAGCAGCTTGGAATATATTCTGTTGCTGAAAACTGGATGTCGCTCGATGAATAAAAAAGCTGGACCACAAGATCCAGCTAAGATTTGATTTGGGATCAATACTCGCAATATCCGACAGCTCTTGGATATGGGATGACATCCCTGATGTTCTCGACGCCTGTGACATATCTTACAGCTCTTTCGAAGCCTAGCCCGAAGCCGGCATGTGGAGCTGTACCATAGCGGCGAAGATTCATGTACCACCAGTAGTTCGTATCATCCATCTGAAGCTCATCCATTCTGGCCTTGAGCTTATCGTAGTCACTCTCTCTTTCGCTTCCTCCGATGATCTCACCAAGTCTAGGAGCAAGGATATCCATACCTCTTACTGTCTTTCCATCATCGTTTTGCTTCATGTAGAAACTCTTTATCTCCTTTGGATAGTCAGTGACGATTACAGGTCTCTTTGCAATGACTTCTGTCAGATATCTTTCATGCTCAGATGCGATATCTGAACCCCACTCGACAGGGAATTCAAACTTCTCATTGTGCTTCTCGAGATGCTTGATGGCCTCTGTATATGTCATGTGCTCGAAAGGAGTTGAGACGACACCTTCAAGTGTTTCGATCAGTCCCTTGAGAACAAACTGCTCGAAGAACGCCATATCCTCACTGTTTTTATCCAAAACAGCCTTGAAGATATACTTCAGGAAGCTCTCTGCACAGTCCATGTCTCCCTCTAGGTCACAGAATGCCATCTCAGGCTCTATCATCCAGAACTCTGCAAGGTGACGGGATGTGTTGGACTCCTCGGCACGGAAGGTCGGACCGAATGTATAGATATTCTTCATAGCCATAGCATAAGTCTCACCTTCAAGCTGACCTGATACAGTAAGGTTTGCCAGCTTTCCAAAGAAATCCTTTGAATAATCCACAGAACCATCTTCCTTCCTTGGAACATTATTCAGATCCAATGTGGTGACCTGGAACTGCTCGCCGGCACCTTCACAGTCACTGGCTGTAATAAGGGGAGTGTTGACATAAACAAAGCCGTTCTCCTGGAAGAACTGATGTACTGCAAAAGCCATTGTGTTCCTGACTCTTGTTACAGCACCAAAGAGGTTTGTTCTTGGTCTTAGGTAAGCCTGTTCTCTCAAGAACTCGACTGTATGTCTCTTTTTCTGCAATGGATAGTCGTTTGGACATGGACCCACAAGATCAAGGGATGTTACAGCCAACTCGACCTTCTGGTTTCCACCAAGGCTTTCGACGATTGTTCCTTCTACAGATACTGCCGCTCCAGTGGAAATCGAATCAAGGAGATTATTATTATTGAAAGAAGCCTTATCGATAACTGCCTGGAGTCCCTTAAGACAGGAACCGTCGTTGATTTCCAAAAAGCAAACATTCTTGCTGTCTCTCTTTGTTCTCACCCAGCCCTCAGCTCTTACAATCTCTGAGCTCGGCTCTCTTGTGAGAAGCGCTTTGATTCTTTCTTTCATATATAATCTCCTATTTTCCCGAGGGAAATGTTTGGGATATCTTCTTTCATTATGCAAATTGGGTCAAGAGAAAAATGTATTGAAGGAACAATGGGTTTTGGATAATCTCATTCCATGCTCCAGATAATCGGTAGAAATAAAGATAAAAATACAAGGGCCGCCATAAGGTGGGTCAAAGAAAGAAGAATAGAGTTCCAGTTTATTGATCTGGATGAAAGAAGCCTTGCTCCAAAAGAGTGGACAAGTATCTTCCAGAGCCTGGATGATAAAGAGGATATAATCGACAAGAATTCCAACTATTACAAAAAGAATGGATATAGTTGGAGGGACTATGATCCTTTGGAAGAAGTCAAGGAGCATGTTGAAATGATGGTCATTCCTGTTTTGAGAAATGGTATGAAGGCCCATGTAGGCTGGAGTGAGAGTTGGGTGGAGGAGAATAAGTAATGCTCCACTATTGCGCCCTGACTACAGGTAGCTGTGGTAACTGTTATCTTTTCTATGACGGAGAAACTACAATCGCCGTTGATTGTGGAGTGACATGGAAAAAGTTCTCAAGCGAGATGGAGATGCACTCAATGCCGCTTTCATCACTTTCCGCCATGTTCCTTACTCATCTTCACCCCGACCATGCCAAGGGGGTAGGTGCTGTACAGCGTAAGACAGGTGTCCCTGTCTTTGTGTCCAGTGTCACTCTTAGGGATGGAAAGACAGAGATGGATAGACTGAAGATAGAGAAAAAACAGGTCTTTCCCTTCACCTGGGGAACCACTTTAGGCGTAGGCGCCTTTGAAGTGACACCCTTCAGAACCTCCCATGACTCTCCCGGCTCCTCCGGGTATTTCATCATCAACGGCAATGACAGAATCTTTCTTATGACAGATACCGGCGTCATACCAGAGGAGGCATGGGGGTATGCAAAGGTATCTGGGGTGAAGTTCATAGAGTCCAATTATGATAAATCCATGTTGGATGAAGGTCCCTATCCCTATTGGCTTAAAGAGAGGGTCAGGGGAGAGTATGGTCATCTATCCAACGATGACGCCGTTTCCTTTGCCCTTGACACCAGCTCCAGAGGAGACCAGATATACTTTATCCATGTCAGTGAAAACAATAATGATATTTCCCTTCTGAGAGAATTGGTCCATAAAACCATTCCTTCGGGAATATTCTGCAAGGTTTGCGAAAGGGGGGAGATGTTCGAGGGTTTTACTGACTGATTTACTCCATTTGTAAATAATAACCATAATTAATAGAACGAAAAAATGTACTAAAAGCCATCATTGTTTTCTTCCACAGTCTTGAGGTTTGAAAAAATGAGTGGTAATCTACTCCTTAAGGGGGATTTAGATGAAAAGAAGAGTAGTACTTTTTGTTTTTGTCTTGTCAATTATGTTCTTGGTTGCTTCCTGTGCTTCCAACAAAACCAAAGAAGTCGAGGTTGTTGAGATTGCGGAAGAACCTGTAATCGAGCCTATCAAGGCTGAGATAATCGACGATTATCTTTATATCAACGATCATAAGGTTGAAGTATACCTTAATGGCGGAACAATTAAGGAAGACGTAGATGTCTTACTCTCTGAAGCCAATGACAATGGATATGTTTCAATGCCTTCAGTGGAGAAAGATGGCTACATCTTTTTGGGTTGGTATGATATAGACGCCGATTCCTTCGATAATAGAAAGCAGATCAAGCTCTCATCCATCGAAAGGGATATGAAGCTTGAAGCAGTATTCAAGTTGGATGTAAATGCCATTGCCTTCTCCATGGATTCCGGTGACTCTATTCTATCCATAAAAGCTTCACATCCTCAGTTCGATATTACTGTTTCCGCTCCTATGTACAGCATTTCTCCCGTCTCTATTGCAGATGTAATGGAAAAGGCTGAGAAGGATAGAGTAATGGTAATTCCTGAAATCTCAATGGAAAACTATATCTTCCTCGGTTGGAAGGAAGAGGGAAAGGAAGAATTATCTAAGAGCGTTGAAATAAGAATTGACGAAGAAAAGGGCTCCAAGTCTTATGAAGCACTATTTCTTCCTGACTTGAGCAAGGCCAAATTGGAAACCGGAGTAGAGGGAAATAGTGCCTGGTTCAAGGGATCCTTAATTGGTCTTTCAATAAAGGTAAATGCTCCTTTTGATAGCTATTTTAAAGGGGACGTGGAGTCTATCATCAGCGGCGCAATCGCCAGTTATCATTTACCTCTTCCTACATTGGAGAGAAAGGGCTATGACTTTATTGGCTGGAGAAGAGTGGGTGAGGACACAGTATCCAAAGACCTTTCTATAGATATCCTAAGTATGAAAGAGAGCTTGGAATATGAAGCTGTCTTTGAAAAAATAGTCTACACCATCACCTACGATGAAATAGGTGTGCTGTATGAAGAAAAGGAAGTTGTTCCTGTTGTTGAAGTGGTCCCCTCAGAGGAAACGGAAATAGTTGAGGAAGAAGTAATAACAAACCCTGGCACATATACAATTGAAGACAGCTTTACATTCACCAATCCCATGAGGACTGGTTATACCTTCATGGGCTGGATACTGGATGGAGAGGAGCCATGGGAGGCTAGATTCACAGAAGAGATAAAAGAAGGAACCATAGGTGACAGAAAGTACCATGCTGTATGGTCTCCAAACACATACACAATTACTCTTAACCTTAATGGAGGAGTAGTTGAGGATGCTCCTTCTTCCTTTGTCTTTGACGAAGAATCCTTTGTTCTTCCTATTCCTGAAAAAGAAGACTATGTCTTCCTCGGATGGAAGAGTGGAGATGACGAGCCTCTTATTGACTATACAGTGGACACCACATCTCCTGAAAGCATTACTCTTGATGCTCTTTGGACTCCTGTAGTCTATACAATCGACTACAACGAGAATATTGTGCTCTATTCACCTAAGCCGGAACCACTTCCAGAACCTGAAGTCGTTCCTGAGAATCCGAAGAGCTATACTGTGTTGGATAGCTTCACTCTGATCAATCCAACTCTTGAAGGATATACATTCAAAGGCTGGATTGAAGATGGCGAAGAGTCTTATGAAGCAAAGGCTGATTACTCTCTTTCCGTCGGATCAAGCGGCGATAGAGTTATAAGTGCCGTTTGGATTCCAAACGTATATACTCTCTCCTACGATCTCAGCGGTGGAAGCATCACCTCTGAAGAGCCTCTCACCTTTACCTTCAACTCAGATTCTCCTGTCTTTATTGAACCGGAACTTGAAAACTATGTCTTCCAGGGTTGGGTATATGACGAGAATAACGAACCATTCAAGACCTTGGATACTACAGTTCCTGGAGATAAGGAGCTGAAGGCTGTCTTCAAGCCTTATGATTTCAGCATTGACTATGATCTTGATGGTGGAGAGTTTATTGGTGAGTATGTGGATAAATACAGTGTCGAGAGTCCTACTTTCACCACAACAAAACCAGTGAAGAATGGTTATGAATTTGTGGGTTGGACCAATAAAGACAGTGACAGATCCACTCTGTTCTCACTTTCTTTGGTGAAGGATGATGTGAGGACGAACCTCAATGCCTACTCGGATCACATGGAAATCTACACTTCACTCTTTGACAAAAAGACAAAGGCTCTTCTCAGCTCCTTGATGAATGAGGCAGGAGTTACAGGTGTGGTGGAGAATGGTGTCTTGAACATCGCCTACAGCGACCTGGAGACAGAAGAGATTCTAGGCCTGGTCACCTCAATTCTTGACGGTACTGGAATTGTAATCGACGGCACATACTTTGGCTCCAAGGAAATGGTTCCATATGTTACTGTTGTAAACGGCAGCGTAGGAGACATTGCCCTGAAGGCAGTATGGAAGGTCATCACTTATACCATCGATTACGATGAAGACGGCGTCATCTTCGGTTCCGACCTGAATAGAAAGGCTGAAAATGCCTGCTGGTATACAGTTGAATCTGCATTCCAGGTAATCAACCCGGAGAAGAATGGCTATGATTTTGTAGGCTGGATTCTGGAAGGGGAGGCTACAAGTAAGGCCAGAAGCATCTATGAATTCTCCAAGGGTACTACTGGAGACAAGAACCTGGTTGCTGTATGGAAGCCATGCCAGTATTCCATCAATCTTGATACCAAGGGTGGAAAGATCGATGAGTATCCTTCTTCATACTCATATCTTGATGGAGACCATGTTATTCCTACACCTGAAAAAGCCAACTACGAATTCCAGGGTTGGAGAGTAGAGGGAGAGAAAGATGGAGACTTGTATAAGAAGTACACCATTTACTCTGGAAATATGGGAGATGTATCTCTCGTGGCTCAGTGGAAGGCCAAGGAGTATTCAATTGAATATGAATTAGACGGTGGAAAACTATCAAAGGGTGTCGAGAATCCAAGTGGATATACAGTTCTTGACAGGGATATAATCCTATCCAATCCTACAAGATTAGGTTATACATTCCTTGGTTGGACAGAGGATCCATATTCTACAAGCAGAACATATTCTTTGAGATACACCATCTTTACAAATAGAGGAACAGACCTGAAGCTCACAGCAACTTGGGCTCCCATTGAATACTCAATCTCCTATGATCTTGATGGTGGCTATTATAGATATGACAATACAAACCCGACAAAATATACTATCGAAACAGATGGTATATATCTGGCTACTCCTGTAAAGGATGGATATACATTCCTTGGCTGGATTATGGGTGGAGATAAGACTGAAGCCTTGAGAAAGGGCTTGGTCCTCCCTGCAGGATCCACAGGAAATGTAAAGTTCTATGCCATTTGGGAAAAGAATACTGTTCCAGTGGGGGAAGTGACCAAAGAGCAGATTAATCAGCTTGTCTATGGTAAGGATGGAATTCTCAGACCAGACTGGATGGTAAAGCTTCCAGAAGAAGCTGGATACCACTATGAGAAGGCTTATTCAGACAATCCGGATCTCTTCGATGCAATAATTGAAGCACAGGAAATGGGTGAAAGGCTTATTTCCCAATGGGTAGGAACCACCTTCACCAGATCTGATAGAAGTGTTGACGGCAGTATCTATCTGACAAGTGGTGTCGATTACTCCAACACTATCAAGCATGTGGAAAGAGTAGAGTACTGGCAGGATGGAGAGGGAAGAACTTGGGTTCTCTTGAGAGTATCCGAGAAGAATACAGACATTGAATAATGGCTTATGTACGGTGGATCTCCACCGTACCAGGGGTTAATATGAAAAGAAAACTTGTTGTTATCCTTAGCCTTGTTCTATGCTTCATGCTTTCCTGTAATGAGGAGACTTTGGATAAAGTCTTCATACAGGGAGGCATGGATGCCGCCTCTCCCCGAGTCATTGTCGCTGTAGATCCTGATAGTGTCCATTCTTTTCTTGAAGGTGAAATCACTACCCTTGATAAAGAAGAAATAAGGGAAGAAGTAGCCTTGGATGAGAAGGAAGAAAGCCAAGTAGAGAAAGTGGAGGAGTATCCTTCCCTCTATAGTTTAAGTCCTGATGTGATAAGTGGAATGAAGGCTTACCTGGATTCTTCCCTCTCTTCTCAGAAAGAAGAGATCTTGGGTTATGTTGAAGAAGAAACCGGTAGTGTCCTTTCATCCCTCTCTGATGTCGAAGCTCTCATTGATAAAGCTTTGGATGATGCTCTTCTATATATTGAGGGTGATGTAAAGTCAAAAATAGACGAAGAACTGACTGCTCTCAAGGATGATGTAAATAACTCCATCATTGAAAACCAAGGGCAATTGGACACACTCTCAGAAGACTTCAAAGCATATCTTGAAACTGAGGCTTTGTCTTATATAGAGGCTAGACTTGCCCTCTTGAAGGATGAGATACTTTCTTCTCTGGAAAATAGTTATGAAACAAAAGGCGTAGATGTCCATTATATAGAGGACGCAGAAATTGAGTTCGAGAGGGCTACAGAAGAAGACGCTGATATCACTCTTAACGGTATCTATCTTTCCTCCGGAGAAGAGGGGTATGTAGTAATAGGGTATGAGGATGGTATTTCATCCCTTGTAATCCCCGAATCCATTGATGGAGTTCCTGTAGTGGCTATTGGAGAGAGGGCCTTCAGAGACTGTAGTACACTTAATGGTGATGTAGTTCTTCCTAAGAGCATAGTGGCTATAGAGAAAGAAGCTTTCATGAACGCTGATGGCCTTAATGGAAGGATATATTTCCCTCAATCACTGAAGGTTATTTCTGATAGAGCCTTCTATGGCTGCCAGAGTCTCCAAGGGGACCTTATTATTCCTGATAGCGTAGAGACCATCGGAGACGAAGCTTTCTCCCATTGCGTGGAAATAGGAAGCGCAGTCTACGGAGGAAGAGGGCTGAAGAGCGTTGGAAGGGATGTTTTTACATATAGTGGTGTAACCAAGTGTCATTTACCTCTTCCGATATCCCTTGAACTTGGATTCTAGGAAACTTAATTATTTCATAATAAGCCCAAGGAGTAAGATCCAAGGGCTTATATTTTTGAAGAGAAATCATCTCCCAGAAAAGGACTCCAACCAGTTGTTTCAGGCTAAGAATAATCCAAGAAAAAATCTCTTTGATTCTTCTACTTCTTTCCTCTTTGTTTTATTCTGTCTCCATGGAAAAAAGAGAGGTCAAGGTCATAGATATAGACAACAGCTTTGTAGATAAGCTGGTGGCTCTATATTTTTCCCTCTTTTTTCTTGCCCTCTCCATAATACTTGAATTGTTCATTGATGATAAAAGCGAGATAGTAAAGGGATTATTTAAGATAATATCCTCCCCATCTCCTCTAGTCACAGACTACTTTGAGCTGGGAGGCTTGGCTTCTTCCTTCCTTAATGCCGGATTATGTGGATTATCGTGTACGCTTTTGATGTTTCTATTGAAAGCAAAGTGCAACTACTCTACATATGCAGGCTTCTTCTTGGTGGTTGCCCACTGCTTTTATGGCCTCAATATTCTCAATATGTGGCCACCAGTATTGGGAATTCTGGTCTACACCCATGCCAGAAGAGAGAATTTCGGAGATTATCTATCTGTGGCCTTCTATTCCACGGCCTTTGCTCCTTTTATTAGCGAAATACTCTTCCGCTACCCGTTGACCGCCATAGAGGGTAGGGTCTTTTCCCTCTTCGGCTTGGTTGTTGTCATGGTACTTTCAATCGCCCTGGGCTTTGCAATTCCTGCAATGCTGAAGGGGGCAAAGCTCCTCCATAGGGAAATGAGCCTATACAATGGAGGCCTGGCTTTCGGCTTACTTGGAATGTTCCTGTACTCATTTATGTACAATATCTTCGGCATCACTCCGGAAAAGAGTATTGCGCCTCCTACCTCTTCTTCCTCTGGAAAAGAGGGAATCATCTGTAACCTCTTCTTTTTCACTCTCTTTCTATTGGCTATTGCCATAGGCTGGTTCCTTAACGGCAGGTCTTTCAAAGGCTTTGGAAGCCTAATTGAGGATCCCGGCTTCAAAAGTGATTTCCTGGAAAAGTATGGAGACGGAGTCACAATGATAAACTTGGGAGTATACGGAATAATGATGGTTCTGTATTTCGATTTATGTATACTCCTGACTGAAGGGGTAGGGTGGACAGGAGCCACCTGTGGTATTGTCTTGGCATCTGTGGCCTTCTCAGCATCGGGACAGAATATTAGAAATGTATGGCCTGTATTATCGGGATATATCTTGCTATATATCTTGGTTTTAATTGTATCCAAGCTGCTATCAGTTCCCGTCTCCTGGTCTCTTTCAACACAGGCATTTATGAACGGAGCGGCTTTCGCAACAGGCCTATGTCCATTTACAGGAAGATATGGGAAGAGATATGGATCTGCTGCAGGCTTTGTTTCAGCTGTACTTTGCACTGCCACAACTGTAATGCATGGCGGTTTTATGTTATACAATGGAGGCCTTGTTGCAGGCTTATCTGCAATGATTCTCTCACCACTTATCGACCACTATTCAAAGCGTGGGGATAAGCTGGAAGGCGAGATGATGGATTAAGGGGAAAAGGGGATGAAAGGAAATAAGAAAGCTTGGATGAATGTTATAGGGGCCATGGTTGTATTGGCCTCTGTATATGGCTGCGTAATCAACTCATTTACGCTCTTTGTGGTTCCGATTTCCAATGAAAGGGGAATTCCAAGGGAGTATGTTTCCCTTATCCTCACAATAATGTTCCTTTCCTATATGGTGTCTTCCTCTCTCTCTGGAAGAGTGTATGAGAAGGTGAGGCTAAAGACAGCAGTGGTGGTTTCAGCTGTCCTGGTCCCTACTTTCTATTTTCTATTGTCATTTCCACTTCCATTGTTTTTGATGTATGCCCTATCCCTCTTTATAGGGTTGTTGCTTCCTTTCATCTCCTTCACAGCCTTCAGTATCCTGATACGAAGTTGGTTCCCTGATAACACTGGTTTTGCCACAGGTATCGCCTTTATGGGAAGTGGAATCGGTGGAATGATATGGAGTGTTTTGTTGGGAAGGATAATCGAGAATAGGGGATATCAGGCTGCCTATGCAACAGCAGGCTTGATTATGTTCTCCATAGCCATTATCGTGGCCATTTTCTTCATTGACGACAGCAAGGTTGTCATGGAGAAGAGAGGAAAGAACCAGAAGTTTCTTAAGCCTCAAGGCTTATACAAGGCCCTGGTCCTCAGCTTCCTTGTGGGAGTCACACCTCTCTTTGTTTCCCAGACCATGGTTCCAAAAGCCTTGGATTCAGGCTTGGGGGGAACCTATGCTTCAGCTCTAAACGCTTCCTTTATGGCTGGGTTATGTATAATGAAGGTGGTGATGGGTAGATCCTATGATAAGTTCGGCTTGAAGAAGACCTTGTCCTTTGGGTTGATCTCCGGCTTTATAGCAGCTGTCTTGACTCTGTTTATTACCCGCAAGGAACTCTTTGTAGTATATATTTTCTTTTTGTCCACCAATGGCACCATCCAATCCATGGCACCATCGTTGTTGGCAAAGAAGATTACAGATGAAAACAATTACACCACAACCAACGGTCTATGTGTTGCAGTAAACTATCTTGGCTGTGCCATATCTCCATTGATCCTTAATGTTGTCTATGAGAGGGTTGGCAGCTACAACCCTGTGTTGTTGACAGATCTTGGTTTGATAATCATCACAACCTTGATTCTTATACTGCCAAGTAAGCTCAGGCAAAGTAAGACTCTATAGTTTCAATCACTGTTTTGTAATCCCTCCCCACAATAATGAATAGAGGGTAGGCTTCTTTTGGTATCAAGTCGGTAGTGTTTCTCAAGGTTTCAGTAAGAAGAGAGGAAGAATCTCTAAGCCTGGTGAAGGCAAGGTTTGCAGCAACCCCTTTAAGTGTGTGGGCCGCCCTGAATGCGTCCTCCCTTTTGTTGTTGTCAATGGCTGTCTTGAGGTCGTTGAAAGAAGGGTCGGAGAGAAACTTCTTCATAAATCTCTCCATAAGGCTTTCGTTCATTAGTCTTGAAACAGCATCATCGTAGTTACCGCCCATTTGGGCGTAGCAATCCCGTAGTGTCATCTATTCCCCCTTTGTATAGTAATCATCCCTTTGAAAAAAGGTACCATTCTATAAGCCAAGATGCAACAAGAAATATAATGGATGCGGGAAAAAAGAAGGATTGGATAGAGTATGATGATAATTTCGTTTTTCCCCATAGATCTATCTCTACTATCTATGGGAAACGAATCTTATCCTGAAAAATGAAGGATAAACAAGGATTTGTTCAAAGAAAAATAATCCCGGCTTGAGCCGGGGAATGATCATTTGTAGTTTTTGCTGAGCTTGGATTTCAGAGTATCTATATCAACTTTTTCCATACCTATGGCTACGAGGAACTCTTCAGCCTTTACAGAAAGATCCACATTTTCCAGATCCTTTGTCTCCACTCCTGCAATAAATGAGAGCATGCTGTCGATGTTTGATCTCTTTACAGCTTCATACTGTTCGGTGCCTTTTTCCACATGATAATAGTTTTCATAGCTTGTCATATAGTCGGAGGCAATTTCATCATATGTAAGTCCCATGAGGGCGGAAAGAAGTGCACTTGTAAAACCAGCTCTGTCTTTTCCTTCGTTACAGTGAACTAGATATGGTCCTTCGTTTTTGGAGAGGAAGGTTAGGCCTTCCACAAGGCCGTTCTGGAATTCTCTCGTCTTGAAAGATACTCCCATATTAAGGGCGATGACCTGTCCATTCTCATAAAGGCTCTTGTAGTAAGGAGAGGCAAAATCCTCTTCTTTGAAGTAGCCTTCAATGGCCTCTCTATTGTCTGCAAGGTTCATGACACTCCTTATATTGTTAAAAGAGACAAGTTCATCGGCATATTTTGCTCTGCCGATTTCATTGTTTACAGGGCTGCTGGATCTAAAGAGGGCACCGGAGCCAAGGTTGCCACCCACAATTTCCCTGAAGTTGGCGAAGACTGCATCGCTGGAGTAATCATCCCTTTCGTTGGTGCGGAACAGCTGGTGGATAAGATATTGGCCTCTATACTCTCCCTTACTGGTGAGTATCAATGAAAGTGTTATATCCTCCAGTTTTTTCCCTTCTTCAAAGACCCACTGGTAGGTCTTATCTGGATTTGAGACTTTTGTGGCTATGCCATAGCTGGAGGCAAAGTCACCCATATTTATGGCAAGGATAATCCCGTCTCCATCGTTTCTCAAGACTAGGTCTCCAATCTCGACGTCGCTGTAAGATGTGCAGTATGGAGCCTCCAGGACCTGGTCTCCTAGGTCTACTGTAAACACATCGCCGTATTCGGCGCCAATGGAGTCCATATCGCTCTTTGTAATGGAAAGGACCAGGTTTCCATACTTCTGTATATCCTTTACAGAACTATCCAGAGTTTTGGCTTCTTCTACTACAACAGGCTCAGATAAGGCTTTTGTTGCACAGGAAACCATCATAAAAAGAGCCAAAACCAGCAATGCTGTCAGTGATAAATATTTTTTCATGTTAATCTCCTATCATCAAAGTAGCTGATAATCATTCCAAAGAAAAGATGCCAAGTTGATAAAATCACAATAGAATTGGAATAGGAGTCCAGTCCATGAGAAAAGAGATCATCGAGTACCTTTATCCTTTGAATCAAGAAGAGACCGAGGCCTTGGGTAATAGCATGAATATAGATAGATCCATCTATATGAATGGAAATACAGCTGTAGTGAGGGCTGAAAAACTTCTTGAAAAGGGGAGGATTGTTGCACTGAGACCTCACACCAGGCTTGTGGCTTTCCCTTTCCATAGCCACAGCTATGTAGAACTTGTATATGTCATCCAAGGGAAAATGGTACACACCATCAACAATAAGCGGATAGAGCTGAAAAAGGGTGAGATACTTCTATTGGGCGAGGGTGTGGAGCATGCCATAGAGAAATCGGGAATCAACGATATAGCTATGAATGTCATTATTCGACCTTCCTTCTTCTCTTCCATCATCTCCTCCTTCACTTCTTCCGATTCGGAGTTGAAGAGGTTTATCCTCGATACACTGAAAGGAAAGGAAAACTCAGGTTATCTTCACTTCTTTGTTGAAAACGAAATACCTGTACAGAACTTGATGGAGAATCTTGTATGGGCATATGTAAAGAGAATACCCCAGGAAAGCGATATTTATAGGTCTACACTCTCTCTTCTTTTCTCTCATCTCGTCTCTTCAAGTCTACAGGCGGAAATAGAGGATGAAGATAAAGCAACCCTCTTCAAAGTCCTTTCATATATATTCGACAACTATAAAGAAGGATCCTTGGAAGAGTGCGCAGATAGTGTAGGGTACTCTATTACAGCTCTCTCCAGAATGATCAAACGTGAAACAGGAAAGACTTGGACGGATCTTTTGAAAGAAAAGAGACTAAGTAATGCCGTATGGCTACTGATCAACACAAAAGAGAATGTAGACGATATATCAAGAAGCGTGGGTTATGAAAACATCAGTTATTTCCACCGTATCTTCAGAGCCAAATACCATATGGGTCCCAAAGAGTATCGAGATGCAAGAAAGGACACTTTTTTAGATAAATAAGGACCTTTCCCAGTCTCTGTCCCGGTGCGAAAATATATCCATGAAAGATAGAACATATCATCTTGCAGTCGATATCGGCGCCTCCAGCGGCAGACATATTGTTGGATACTATGAGAACCACGAAATAAAGACAGAGGAAGTATATCGCTTTCATAATGGTGTAAAGAATGAAGAGGGACACCTTGTCTGGGATATGGAATCCCTTCTCTATGAAGTGAAGAAGGGGATAGATATCGCCCTCTCACTCTACAGGGTGAAATCCCTTGCCATAGATACCTGGGGTGTAGACTATGTCCTCTTGGATGGGGAAGAAATAATACAGCCTGTATATGCATATAGAGACCATAGGACGGAAGAAGTCATGGAAACTGTCCATGGCATCATTCCTTTTTCCTCCCTCTATGAAAGGACCGGAATACAGAAGCAAAGCTTCAATACCATCTATCAGCTCTACTACGACAGGGTAAACGGAAGACTGGAAAAGGCTACGGACTTCCTGATGATTCCCGAGTATCTTTCTTTCGCCCTTACCGGGAACAAAGTGAAGGAATATACAAACGCAACCACCACTTCATTGGTAAATAAGGATAGCGGTGAGTATGACTTGGATATAATCAAGGCCCTCTCTCTTCCTTCCCGTCTTTTCACCTCTTTGGCAAAACCCAAGACAAAGGTGGGTGAATATAAGGGGGTGGATGTACTATTGTGTGCCACCCACGACACTGCATCGGCAGTGGAAGGAATGAATGTGGAGGAAGGGGAGCCCTATTTGTCTTCAGGCACCTGGTCTCTCCTGGGCTTGAAGGTTCCCAGTCCCATAACTGACGAAAAGAGCATGGAGGGCAACTGGTCCAATGAAGGAGGAGTGGGATACACAAGATACCAGAAGAACATAATGGGTATGTGGCTGATCAACAGGCTGAAAGAAGAGCTGGCTCCCTCCATTTCCTATAAAGAGTTCAATGCCCTTACAGAGAGTTCTTCTTTCACTGGATATGTAGACGCAGAAGACTCTTCTTTCCTGTCACCTGAAAGTATGAAGGATGCTTTTGACCACAAACTTAATAGAGAAGGGCTGAAGGCTGAGGATTATTTCAGATCTGCCGTAATATCCCTCTCCAAGAGCTACGGAAGGAGCATCAGGGAACTGGAAGAGAATACAAAGCGTAGATTCAATAGACTCTATATTGTGGGCGGGGGAGCCAACAACGAACTATTGAACAGACTGACGGAAAAGGAAACAGGGCTGAAGGTCATTGCCAAGAAAATAGAGGCTACAGCCATAGGAAACTTGAAAATACAGATGGAGGCATATAATGAGCTATAAAGAAGCAAAAGAAAAGTTCAGTAGAATCGGTGTGGATACGGAGAAAGCCATTGAAAGGGCGAAGAATGCCGCCATTTCCCTTCACGTTTGGCAGGGGGATGACGTAAGAGGCTTTGATACTGATCCAAACAAACCTCTTACAGGAGGTATCCAGACCACAGGAAACTACCCAGGAAGAGCAAGAAACTACAAGGAATTGATGTCTGATATGGATCTGGCCCTTTCCTTGATTCCTGGTAAGAAGAAGATCAATCTCCATGCTTCCTATGCAATCTTTGATGAAAATGATTGGGTCGACAGGGATAAAATAGAGCCCAAGCACTTCAAAAAGTGGGTGGACTTTATGAAGAGTCGGGGACTTGGAGCAGACTTCAACCCTACATTCTTCTCCCATCCAATGTGCGATCCCTTGACTCTATCTTCTCCGAATAAGGAGACCAGGGATTTCTGGATAAGACATGGAAAGGCATCTTTGAAGATAAGTGAATACCTGGCAAAGGAAACAGGGGAAAAGTGTACCATGAATATCTGGACGGGAGATGGCTTCAAGGATATTCCCGGAGATAGACTTGGCCCAAGAAAGAGATATAAAGAGAGCATTGATGAAATACTATCCCAACCCTTTGATTTCAACATCGTGAAACCCTGTGTGGAAAGCAAGGTCTTTGGAATAGGCGTTGAGAGTTATACTGCAGGATCAGGGGAGTTTTCTCTTCTCTATGCTGCTGAAAACAGAGATAGATGCATTCCTCTTATGGATAACGGCCACTATCATCCTACAGAGCTTGTCAGTGATAAAATCAGTGCTCTTTTGGCATTCTTCCCTGAAATAGCACTCCATGTAACAAGACCTGTAAGATGGGACAGCGACCATGTAGTCTCTTTCGACGACGAAACGAAAGAGATAATGAAGGAAGTCGTAAGATGTGGAGGACTGGAAGGTAGGGTGAACATCGCCCTTGATTACTTCGATGCTTCCATCAATCGTATCGCTGCCTGGATACTTGGAGCCAGAAACGCAGAGAAGGCTCTTCTCTATGCTCTTTTGGAGCCAAGGGAGAGTTTTACATCCATGCAGGACAAGGGGGACTTTACATCCCTCTTGGTAGGTATGGAGGAGTTCAAGACACTTCCATTTGGAGAAGTGTGGAACGAGTACTGCTCACGCCTGGGTGTTCCTGAAGATGGAGAGTGGCTGGGAGAAGTCAAGAAATATGAAGAAAGTGTATTGAAGGAGAGAGTCTGATGAAGAATATACTTGAAAGCAAGTTCATGAAGGAAATGATCAGTGCTGCATCCAATATGTATAGATTGGGCTGGGATGAGAGAAACGGTGGAAATATAAGCTACCTGTTGAAGGATTATGATTTATCTGAGTATTTGGATCTTAATGGCGTCATAAGAGAAATCCCCATGGGTTTTGAGGCGAAGTCTCTCGTCGGCCAGTGCTTCCTTGTTACAGGAACAGGCAAGTACTTTAAGAACGTCGAGTCTGATCCTGAGAACAACCTGGGGATAGTCAGGATCGGAAAGGATGGAAAGACGGCAGAGCTTCTATGGGGCTTCAAGGACGGAGGAAGGTTTACTTCCGAGTTCCCTGCCCATCTTATGAGCCACATGGCAAGACTTAAAGTCGATGACAAGAATAGAATCATAATGCACTCCCATCCTACAAATACCCTGGCTATGAACTATGTGCACACTCTTGATGAAAAAGAGTTTACCCATACTCTATGGCAGATGTGCACCGAGTGCATCGTAGTATTTCCAGATGGTATCGGAGTTCTTCCTTGGATGCTTTGCGGCACCAATGAAATCGGAGAGGCAACAGCAAAAAAGATGGAAGAGTTCAGATTGGTTGTATGGGGCATGCATGGCATCTACGGCTCTGGTAGGACAATGGATGAAGCCTTCGGTTTGATTGAAACGGTGGAGAAGGCTGCAGAGATTTTTATGCTTACTTCCCACCTTCCGAGAATCAACACCATCAATGATGGCCAGCTAAGGGAACTGGCAGAGTTCTTTAAGGTGGACTATCGTAAGGATTTCCTTTCAGAGTAAGGAATAATAACTGTTGTACATAAAGCCTGCCTTATTTTATGCTTGGTAGGCTTTGTTTTTTAGGACTACAAAAGAGAGAAATGGGTGAAAGGTGAAAGTGACGAGATAGGCCAAATGTGATATATAAAATATATGGCTGAACCACAAATAATCAAAATCGATGATGATACCTGGCGTATAGAGAATGACGGAGTAAGGTTTTTCCTTCTTAAGGGAAGCAGAAAGGCACTGCTTATTGATAGTGGAATGAATGTAAGGAATGTAAAGGAAATAGCCGAGCATATTACAGACCTTCCTTTGCTGCTTTTGAATACCCATGCCGACATAGACCACATCGGTGGAAACGATGAGTTTCCTTCCTTTATGATGCATCCCTCGGAGGCGGTGAACTACTATGGCCAGCAGAAGAAAATGGGAATAATAAACCCTGTATATGACGGCGATGTAATAGATCTGGGAGGAAGGAAGCTGGAGGTGATGTTGACCCCTGGCCATACCCCAGGCTCAATCATGCTTCTTGATGAATCGAAAGGCGTCGTCTTCTCCGGAGATTCCATCCAGGAAGGTAATATCTTCCTATTCGGCCCCATGAGGGATATCAGGGCCTATGTCTTGGGTCTAAAGAGGCTGGATAAGTGGAAGGGTAGGTTCGATATTATCTATCCGTCCCACGGTACCTTTCCTGTCTCTCCATCTATAGTCGACAAACTCATTGATGGGGCAAAGAAGGTCATGAGACACGAAGTCGAGGGAAAGAAGGCTTCTCTCTACGGCCACGATATTATGGTCTATGATATAAAGGTTGCAAAAATCCTGGGGGATTACAATGAGAAATAGGGGGGAGGAGGCTTATTCCCATTTCCTTGAAGGATATAACTGCACCCAGTCCATTCTCATGGCTTATAGAGATTTCTTTCCAGAAGAGTCCTTCTCCACCATTCTTTCCCTGTCTTCTTCCTTTGGAGGAGGCATGGGAAGGCTTAGGGAAGTATGTGGAACAGTCAGCGGCGCCTTTATTGTCTTGGGTAGTATATATGGATACAATACCCCCCGTGACAATGAGAGAAAGACCGTGTTGTATGGAGCCATACAAGAGTTCGCTTCTCTCTTTGAAAAAGAGAACGGAAGTATAGTATGCAGAAACCTTTTGGGCCTGGAAGGTAAGAGTTCTCCGAAACCTGAAGCGAGAACTGCCGAATACTATAAGAAAAGACCTTGTCCCAAGATCTGTTTTTCCTCTGCTTCGATTCTTGAAAGCTTTCTTAAGGAAAAGGGGATTTTGGATGAAAACGGAGAGTTAAAGAAATGAAGGGAATGAATATAAAGGACCTTGAGGGCCTTGGATACAAGGAGTGCACAAAAATCGACTTGGTGAAGAATAAAAAGGAAGCACTCCTGGTCAATATATATGGCATAATCATCATGGTGGTCATGGCAGTCTTCATTCCGTTGTTGATAATGGGTGGAATCATAGAGTTCAATCTGGAAACCACCTTTCCATTATCTTCCATTGTTCTTCTCATCTCTCTGATTCTCTATATTCCACTACATGAAATAGTTCATGGCATAGTTCTGAAGAAATATACCGATGAGAAGCTATCCTTTGGCTGGAAGCTTGTATATGCATATTGTGGAAGTAAGGAAGCTGTAGTGGATAGAAAGGAATACTACGCTGTGGCCCTTGCACCTCTTTTGGTCTTCTCTGTCGTCTTTATTTCCTTGATGGTTTTGAATCCCAGCCTTTCCTTGGTCTGGTATGTAATGGAGATAATGAACGTTTCAGGCTCCGTCGGAGATATCTACGTTTCCATAAAACTGAGAAAAGAGAAGAGTAGGGATATCCTCATTACGGACAGCGGGACAGACATGAGCTTCTGGTCCCGCTGATAATTATCATATTTCCAGTATGTTCTCCGGGTCCCTTAAGTAGAATACAGCAGCCTTTATCTTTTTATTCGGATACATGGTCCTTACAGCTTCTTTGTAGTAATTAAGCTGGTTTCTATGGCTGCTGTCCACCCTTATGGAGTCGGTTTTATAGTCGACGATATATATTTCGTCATCCTTCTCTCCATAAAGGTCAATAATGCCCTCCACGTAACTCTCTCCATCCTTCACCATAAAGCTTCTCTCCGGAGTAAGGGTGAAGCCCTTTAGCTTTTCCTTATAAAAAGTGGAGGAGAAGAATCCATCCCTTAGTCTCAAAGCCTCCTTGATGACTTCGTTTCTTCCTTTTTCACCTTTGAAGAATGAAGAGTAGTCCTCTGGATTACCTTTAAGCTTGTCTTCAATGGTTTTGTGGACCAAGGTGCCGAACTGAGTAATCCTTTCTTCCCTTAAAGCTTTCTCCCTGTCTCTTCTCTCGTCATCCGATAAAGTGGAATCCACATCGGTTTTCACGAGCCAGTCATCAATGGATAATCTAGGTAGGATACTACCTTTATCCTTGGATGATGGAGTATAGAGTGAGGAAGGGAGGAGAGTGGAGGAGAAGTCTTCCTTTTCTATAAAAGTTGTGACTCCACACTTTTCCTTGCCCTTTATTTCCTTCCTCTCCCTGGGGGCCTTATACCACTCTTCATTGATTTCACTTCCCTTTTTCAGTCTTCGTTTTCTGAATACAGACAAATCTTCAGGAAATATTTCCGTCTCTTGGAATTCCCATTCTTTACCCAGTCCATCCACATCCCAAAATGAGCATGAATATCCAATCCTCTCCTTTGGTTTCTTCTGGTATTCAAACTGGAATCCCAGTCCTTGGGCGATATAATAAAGGAGATTCTTCTGTTTTGACTGGGAAGAGGGGTCTCCTTCATTATTGAAGGCTCCTGAGAATATAAGGTGATGCTGGGCCCTGGTTGCAGCTACATAGAGTATTCTCTTTGCTTCGGCGTTCTCCAGACTATCTTCCTCATCCTTGTAGTAGTCTTTCCAAGGATTCTCCATTTTGTTTTCTTTTTCATCATAGACAAACGGAATGGTAGGAATGCCATTGTCGTCGGGAATGACGCTTATGGATAAACCGCCTCCACTGGTTTTTCCTCCTGTGTCCGAGATGAACACAATTGGGTACTCCAGGCCCTTGGATTTATGGATGGTCTCAATGGTGACTCCGCTCTTTGTCTCCTCCTGGACAGTAATATCTTTCAGATCCGATTCCTTTCCAAGGAGGGGTCTTATCCTGTCCAAAAGCTCGATAAGGGATTTGCCATCATTGTCGTAGGAGGAAGAGAGGGCGAAGAGGTAATCATAGTGCTCTGAATACACTTTGTTCTCTTCCTTGGCCTCAATGAAGAATCTATATCCCCTGTCTATCCATAGGTATGTAATGAGGGGAGTGATTCTTCCTTCCTTCACGATTTCCTTTGCTCCCTGGAGTGTCTCCAAGGCAAAGGAAAGGGAGATGGAATCCTCTGAGGAGAGGGAAAAGGAGAGTGGCCTGTCATTCTTCTGGTTATCCAAAACCATCTTTATTCCCTTCTCGGAAAGGGAAGCGAAGGGAGAGGCCAGATAGGACGCAAAGGAGAGTGTGTCGTCATAGCCGTAGACGGTAAGCTGCAGCACTGAGTAGAAGTCGTTGAGGACTGCATCCATGGTCAGCGACTTGTTTTCCGTTACATTGAATGGAATGGAAAAGTGCCTCAAGGCTTTTTCAAAGTCCGATTGGTTGCTACCCTTTCTCAGGAGTATGGCTATATCTGAGTATTCAGGGTCCCTTTCTCCTCCTTCCCTCCCTTTTGATACCTGCCATTTCCCTTTATTGCCCATGATTTCTTCTTTTATGAACTTGGCCACGCCATAGGCTTCAGATAAGTGTTCATCCGTCTTTTCCTTCTTGTTTTCTGCCTTTTGGGCTCTATTCCAATCCAGCCATAGGAACCTTAGCTGGGAAGACGATACCTTCTTTACATTGCTTACAAGGGGCAGGTATCTGGCTTCATAGTCCTCGGAGGGATTACTTGCCATGATTTTCCCTTCAAATATTCTGTTTATTCTGTTTATTACAGTGCTTTCGGATCTGAAGTTCTCCGTCAGGGACAAGACTCTATCCTCACCAAAGTCAGATGCAATGTTTTTAAATACAGATACATCTGCACCACGGAAACGGTAAATCGACTGTTTTTCATCACCGACCATGAAGATTTTGTTCATTTCGATATCATCTATAGTCGGGTCCCTGAAACCTTCGTAGCTGTCTTTTGCCGAGAGAAGGTAGATGAGCATCTTGTTCTCTCCATTGTTATCTTGGAACTCATCCACCATTATTCTCTTGAATCTCTTTGTGAAACTCTTTCTTATTCTGCTGTTGGTTTTAAGAATATCTATGGAGAGAAGAAGAATATCCCTGAAGGTCAATAAGCCTCTCTCCCTTTTGTGCTTCAATAATCGGGAGTAGAAGGAAGAGAGCAGGATTCCCCAGCCTTTTATATAGTTGGATGAGGGTGAAAGGTATAGATATAACTTCTTGAGCCTCTGGTAGTCCTTCTTTATATCATTTTTTAGTTTCTGGAACTTTTTGTTTTCCTCATCATCATCTCCGACTTTCTTCTTCAAAGAGAACTTGACCTCAGGAAGGGCCGTGTTATTGTTCAGGCTGTCATTGATTGCAGAAACGGCAGAAACATCGTCCTTTATTTTATCTTTGTCAGAAAAAGAGAGCAGGAAATCATGGATGTTTTCCCTGATCCTTTCTTCCACTTCCTTTGTCTCTTCCTCTGTCCTTTTATTTATGGAGGAAGAGAGGGCGGAACACATTTCCTCCGTACTTTCTTCGGGGGAAGGGAAGGAGAAGTAGCTGCGTCCAATCTTTGAGAACGCTTCCTTCAGCCTATCCATGCCATGCCAAGAGACCAAAGCATTGACATCATTGTCTTTCATGTTTTCAAGGATCATCTCCCTGACGGTGGACTCGACCCACTCCTCATAGGCATCATCCTCTTCGATCTGAAAGTCCGGAGTGATGCCATACCTGATGGAATCAAGTCTCAGAATCTTTGAGGAAAAGCTATCTGTGGTGCAGATTTCAGCATTGCTGAACCTGTCTATCTCCTCTTTGTCTACAAGGCCCTGGCTTTCAGCCACTTTGAGAGCTTTGTAGATTCTGCCTTTCATATTTGCTGTAGCAGCCTTTGTGAAGGTCATGGTCAATATCTCGTCGGAGTGGATGGGACCAATATCTTCATCCATCAAAAGTCTGAGAAAACGATAGGTGAGGACAGTGGTCTTACCGCTTCCTGCTCCTGCAGGTATGACATACTTTTCGTTGGAGAATACAGCTTCCCTCTGCCTTGAGTTCTCGTCGGATATATCGAAATGCTCTCTTTTACAGAAATCAATGAATTTATCTTTTGTCTCTTTTTTCATCTGGCAACAAATCTCCCTCTACAGAGTCTCTTGTAATCACAGTTCCTGCAGTTATCTTCACTTGGCTCCGGTGTTACATCTCCCTCTTCAATGTGCTCAAGAATCCTCTGAATTCTTTGGTTGGCATTGATCAGCACAGCATCAAAGGAGAAACCCTGACTGTTGATGGTGGGCCATACTATCCTGAACTTCTTGTCCCTCAAGGAGTAGAAACCACCGCTTTCAACCACAAGTCGTTCCTTATCACCAATGTCTATGTCACTCTCTCCTGTATCTGAGGAAATGAGCATGTAGTAGAGGATCACTTGGAGGCTCATATCATCAAGATTGTCGCTGGACCAATCCGATTTGCCGCTGAGCTTATAGTCAAGGATATAGAACTTTCCCTTTTCGTCTTTGAGAATGGTATCTACCCTGCCATTGAGGGTGATGCCATCTTTTAGGACATGGCCGGAGAAGGAAGCTTCGTTTGCAAATAGCTCTTTGTCTCCATAGTAATCAAGATCAGGAGTCTTCTTGAAATCCTTAAGATTCCTCCATATTGAGTTATATATATGGGCTTCAACGGCTTCGTTGGGGATACGCCCCTCTCCCTTGGCTGTTTCTATGGCGTTTACTAGGTTCTTCTGGAAGAGCTCCGGGGAGATATCATCCAAGGTTTTCGCTTCTTCCAGGGAGTCTTCAATCGTTTTATGGAGTATATCACCGACGAGGAAGTGGTCTTCCATTTCACACTCATAGTCTTTCTTGTTTATTCTCAATATGGAACTTACATATCCCTTATAGGGGCATGCATCCCAGTTTTTGATTTGGGAAACAGAGAAATCCAGAGATAGATTTGAAATATCCTCAAGGATTCTCTTTTCATCCCTGGTTTTCAAAGCAGTATTCTTTCCATTCTCATAGGATAGGCTCTGGGATATGGTGCTTCTGATGGCGGATGACTCTCCTTCTTTTGTGTAGCTGTCATCTTCAATATCACTTATCCTCTTTATGTCATCCAAAAAGAGGGTGGGTAGAAGCCTTGATCCATCGTAGCCCTCAGAGGTTCCTGATATATATGTAAACTCAGAAAAACCAGGGTTTGCATAGAGGGCGAGAATGGATTTACCTATATCCATGGGCTCCGGTTTGTTGGGTGAGGAGGAGAAGGGATAGTCATCGATTTTAAGGGATGTAGATTTGTCATCAAGTCCCATAATGTAGTGACGCTTGACACATAGGCCTGCAGATGCCGGATAGGAATATACTTTTATTCCTTTCTCATCGCCTCTGTTCTCAACATAAGTAGTGTCCTTCAATATAGAGAGGAATATCTGGTATAAGTCCTCATCCTCCAGTTCCTTGAGGCCCTCCAGGATCTCCAAGGCTGTACCGAAGATCCTGTCATCCTTCTCATTCCATTCCCCCTCCAGGAAGAATGTATCCCTGAACTCTCTGATCCTATTCTCTGTATCCAGGCTTTTCTTTGCCTTCACGATCAAAGAAATGGCTTTATAGAGGGAGATGAAAAGCTCCTTGGCCTTTTCTGCCCCTTCATATCTTCTTTTGTTTCTTATTGCGATGTCGAAGGCCTTCATCCAATTCTTGTATCCACCTCCGTCCATCTTCATATCGATTCCGATACGAAGGGCAAGAAGCAGCGACTCCCTGTCCTTGAAGGGAAAGGAGGGATCTGAAAAGAGCTTTTTGAAGTCCTTGAAGCCCCAGTGGCTTTTATCCAAGGAGTACAAAAGATTAAGGAACTTACCCTCCGGGTAGGAGGTAAGGGGGAGCTTTGAAGTGAAGAGAAGGGGAATATCCCTTTTCTTTGCCTCTTCTTCCAAGTATGGCCTATAGGTGTCGAGGGAAGAGGAGGTGATGGCAATCTCATCATAGCTATAGGAGAGGGTATCTCTCTCAATCTTTCTCATTATAGCCTTTATCTCCGATATGGAGTTGTTGTATTCGTGTAAAGGAAGATGTCTCGACAGCTGAGGGATGCCTATTACTTCAACCTTTCCACTTCTGATGATCCTATCGGCAAATGTAGAAGTAAAGGATTCAGGATAGACAAAGACTATCTTGTCTTCAGGAATCCTATTTAAATCCCTTTCAAGGTAGTTCTCTTCGTATAGCCCCCTTTCCAGTAGGTATGCTTCATACTCAGGTCTGATTTTCTTTATATCCTCAGCCATTTCCTCAAATAAATACTCTGCATTCCCTTCATCCACTACCGGGAAGAAGGGAAGAATCTTGGAAATGTATCTGATATATGAAGGGATACTGTCCGAGTATCTCGGGTCCACAAAGTATGATAAATATGAAACTCCATGTTTCTTTATAAAAGAAGAGACGAAGGCCATTCTCTCTGTATCCGTAACTTTCCTCTTGGCGCTGATATCACATAGAGTAAGGAGAAAACTATCGAAGCTGATGAATCTATCTTTGAAGACGGCTCTATGGGGGTTTCTTGAAAGAAAAGAGGCCATTGTGTTTCTTGCCATGGTTTCCGAAGTGAAAACCAAGGTCTTCTCTGAGTTGAGAATTATTGAAAAGATTTCATTTTGAATATCCATACTTATATTTTAGCATGAAACTAAGAGTAAAGTATAAGGAGAGAAGTCAATCCACTATGTTTTTGACCCATATCCTCTTTTTTACAAGAATAAAGCCAAGAATACATTTCAATATATCTCCAGCCTGAACAGATAGATAAATAAAGACCACACTGAAGGCTGTAAACCTTGATATTATGAATGCGATAGGAACGCTTACAGCCCATAGAAAGGCGGAGTCAAAGATAATCGTGACCCATATCTTTCCCCCGGAACGAAGAGTAAAGTATGTTGCATTCTTAAAGGCAAAGAGAGGAAGACATAAAGCATGGGCAAATATCATCTCCATGGCGATTCTCTTGGCACCCTCCGTTGTGTTGTAAAGACGAGGGAATATAGGGGCTAGGAAGGCCAACAGAATACCGGAGGCGACACCCACCATTATTGAGAATGCAATAAGCTTTCTGTCTGTATCCACCGCCTCTTCTGTCTTTCCAGCTCCCAGTAACTGCCCGATTATTATTCCTATGGCGTTTCCTACGGCAAGAAAAGCTACATTGAAAAGATTACTTATTGTAGAGAAGATATTGCATCCTGCAACGGCATTGAGACCGCGGGTTGAGTAACACTGCATCAAAGCTGTCATTCCCAGAGACCAAAGGGCCTCGTTCATAATAAGAGGTGCCGCAGCCTTGAGTATTCTCTGAAGCATTTTTCTCTCTATTTTGAAACTCTTCCATAGCCCCTTGAGATATTTGTACTTCTCTCTGTTTTTAAGTGTGGCCCCTGCAACAAGTCCCAGTTCCACATATCTTGAGATCACTGTAGCTATCGCAGCTCCTCCGCATCCAAGTCGCGGAGCCCCTAGGTTGCCGAAGATAAGAACCCAGTTGAGAATGAGGTTTGTAAATATGGCCGCGATACCCGCCTTCATAGGGAGCACAGCCTCCCCACCTTCTCGGAGTGTGGAAGAGTAGGCCTGTGTCAACATAAAGCCGGGAAGCCCGAGAATCATAATCCTCAGGTACTTCATAGCAAAGAACAGTGTCTTATCTAAGTCTCCGCCGTTACTGTCGCCGGTAAGGAAGAGAGATATAAGCTTTTCACCAAAGAGAAGAAATATGGCTGAAGCTATTACTGTTATTACAAAACCCGCCACTATTTTGAATCTTGTGGTGGTCTTGACACCTTCGTCGTCTTTCTTTCCAAAGAACTGGGCGCCGAAGATGCCTGCTCCGCTGACAGTGCCGAATATACAGAGATTAAATACAAACACCAACTGGTTGGAGATGCTGACTCCGCTCATCTCCTCGGTACCTATTCGTCCCACCATAAGGTTGTCCAGGAGATTGACGAAATTGGTAATTCCGTTCTGGATGGCGATGGGAAGTGCGATGGAAAGGACCATCAAATAAAATGCTTTATTTCCGAAAATGGATTTCTTCTCTCTTAACATGGCTTATCCACTTTAACAACATTTTCCTTTTAGAAAAAGGGGGATGGCATAGTCCATGAGATGAAGTAATATAGTGAGAGCGGAGGAATCATGGACAGGATTACTTTAGGAAAGACGGGCATCACTGTATGTCGTAATGGCTTTGGAGCACTGCCGATACAGCGCATAGGAAAGGAAGACGCTGCATATCTGGTTAGAAAGGCATATGAAAATGGTGTTGAATTCTTCGATACAGCAAGAGCCTACTCCGACAGCGAAGAAAAGCTGGGATATGCGACAGCCTCTTTCAGAAACAAGATATATATTGCAACCAAGACTGCCGCAAAGAACGGGGAGGAGCTGAAGAAAGATCTGGAGACCTCCCTTTCCCTATTGAAGACCGATTATATTGATCTCTATCAGTTCCATAATCCCTCCTTCTGCCCCAAGCCCAATGACGGCACCGGGCTCTATGAAGCGATGTTGGAGGCGAAGGCGGAGGGTAAGGTCAGGCACATCGGTATAACAAACCATCGCCTAGGTGTGGCCAAAGAGGCCATTGAATCAGGTTTGTATGAAACACTTCAGTTTCCTTTCTCTTATATCAGCGGAGAGAAGGAAATGGAACTTAAGGATCTATGCAGAAAAAACAATATGGGCTTTATCGCCATGAAGGGCCTAGCAGGAGGGCTCTTGAACAATAGCCGTGCCTGTTATGCCTTTATGGCCCAGTTTGACAATGTCCTTCCTATTTGGGGAATTCAGAGGGAAAAGGAATTGGACCAGTGGATCGG
>JALFRH010000136.1 GCA_022785155.1 Spirochaetales bacterium | reverse complement strand
AAATTCACTTCTCTTTTTCTGCTCTTTTTTATCTACTATTTTTCAGGGTATAATTCAAGTGTCAACATTGAGTTATTCAGTTTTTTGAGGGAATTGACGCTCTTGATTCTTTGAATATGGATTTATTTGATTTTCCGGGGGTGATAATTGAAGAAAAAACTGATTGTGTCTCTTGTTGTAGTCACTATTTTGCTTTGTATTTTTGGATGCACTAAAAAAACGGAAGAGATAAGCATAGAAAAAAACGAAGAAAAAAAAGTAGAGGTCACTATGTATCTTTGGGATAAGAATATGACCAAAGCTTTGACCCCTTGGCTGGAAGATTTATTCCCTCAATACAATATAAACTTTGTAATTGGCTACAATAACATGGACTATTACAAAGATATGGCTGAAAAAAGCGGTGAATTACCCGATATAATAACTTGTCGTCGTTTTAGCGTGAATGATGCAAAACCCCTTTCCGACATGCTCATGGATTTTTCTACTTCAGATATAGCTTCCACATTCTATCCAAGTTACATTGAATACAACCGTGAAAACGATGGTGCCATCAGGTGGCTTCCTATGTGTGCTGTCGTCGATGGCTTTTTAGCCAATTTGGATTTATTTGAAGAGTATGGCGTAGAAATTCCTACTGATTATTCATCATTTGTAAAAGCGATACAAAAGTTTGAAGAAAACGGAATCAGAGGATTTGCCACTGATTACATCTTCGACTACACATGTCTTGAGATTCTTCAAGGTACATCGATTCCAACTCTCACAAGTCTCGAAGGAGCCATTTGGAGAAAAGAGTATGAGAGTGGAAATATAGAATTGACCAAAGAAAAGGAAGAAAGCCTATGGCAGAATGTTTTCTCTTCCTGTATGAAGTTTATTGATGATACAAAAGCCAGGGAAGAAGATAACCTAAATATTTTCCAATACTTTTTAAAGGAGTTTAAAGAGGGTAGGATCGCCATTATTCGAGCCACAGCCCATGATGCACACAATATAAATAAAACAGACGGCATGAATACTGCAATGCTTCCTTACTATGGTGAGACTGAGAACGACAATTGGATCTTGACCTATCCTATGTTCCAAGTGGCAGTAAGCAATAAAGTGAAGGAAGATCCTGAGAAGGAGAAAGCAGTGATGGATATCTTGTCTGCCATGTTCAGTAAAGAAGGTCAGATGAGGGCCGCCTGTGATACTTCTTTCCTTTCATATAATAAGACTGTGGATATAACGCCCATTGATGAAATGAGATACATCCTTCCTGAAATAGAGAACAATCATCTTTATATGCGTCTTGCTTCTACAGAGATGTTCTCTATATCGAAGGAAGTGGTCCAGAAGATGGTAAGGGGGGAAATAGACGATATAGAGGCATATAAATTGTTCTCTTCTCTTTTGTCAAATAAAGATAGTTCTTCATCTCTTGAAGTTGTGATGGTTCAGGATGAAAGCTACCCTATTTCCTTTGGAGAGAATGGAAACCAAGCAGCCTCCGCCGTTCTTAATACTATACGCTCTTCAATCGGATGTGATATTGCAATATCCTACGCAAGTCTAGTTTCAACACCTATATATAAAGGTGAATATACACTAGAGGAGATAAATTGGATCCAGACTTATAACAACCCGGTCTATGGCGGTGTTTATACCGGCGAAGAGATCAACGACATTATGAGTTGGCTGATAAACACCAATATCGACGGGGCAAATCCAATAAGACACAAAAACTCTATGCCTGTAACAAGTGGAATGGAGTACGAAATAAAGGACAATGGAGACGGTACTTATACTCTTCTTTCTTTAAAACTTGATGGAGTGCCACTTCAGAGTGATAAAGAGTATTCACTTGCATTCTTTGGTCTGGACCTATATTTAACCTCCGAAGAGTATTGTAACTCTCCTATGCCTCAATGGCTTCTTGAGAAGAGAGAAAAGGGTGTTCTTGAAGAGACTAATAAAGGATATCTATTGAAGGGAATTGAAGCCAATGGAAGAATTCTTCCTCCGACTTCATATATAAAAATAAACATGGCAAATTAGCCTCTAAAAAAGGAAGTTTTATATGATACACGAAGGAAAATTGAGTTTAATTACGTTTGAAAAAACAGAAGTGGTTATGTTTTCATAATGGAGGGAGTATGAGGAAAGCATATAACATCTTTATTATTATTCTTTGTTCTCTGCTACTATTCTCTTGCAATAAGAAAGAAGTGAAAAAAACTGAACCTGTTGTAACCATGAGTGAAGTAGAAAATTTAGCGGAAGAAAGGATCAAAGTATCAGTATATTGCTATGATGTGGCCCTTATTAAAGGTTTGACTCCTCTTCTGGAAGAGAGATTTCCCGATGTGGACTTAGAAGTCATCACCGGCGTCAACGATATTTCTTTCCTGACTATGTTGAATGAGCATGGAGAGCTACCAGACATTATGTGTATGAGAAGATTCTCTCTCAATGATGCCAAGTATA
>JALFRH010000209.1 GCA_022785155.1 Spirochaetales bacterium | reverse complement strand
GTTGGAAAAGAACAGAGAGTCGGGGATCAGACCTTCATATCTGATGGTAAAGGCAGGGGCTTGGGGGGAGGATGCCGCCCAAATCCATAGATTCTTCGGATGGAACAACATTGAAGTATCATATAAAACACCATTTTCAGTGAAAGCCCAGGATTGTTTCTGCACTGAAGACAGAATGTATGGAAAAGTTAAGGTTGAGAATGCAGAAAGCAACAGCCATTGGATGTGCCAAAACGGTTTTGTGGAATGGGATCTCAAGATAGACAAGAAGGTTGCATTCAACGTAGGCTACGGGGCTGGGAAGCTCTTTCGTAGAATCCAACTCTTTGAAATGTTCTGGCATGCCGAGGGAATGAAGACAGAGTTTTCCGGGGAAGTGAACTGGAATGGAGAGAAATACCTTGTATCCCCGGATACCTGTTATGGCTACAGTGACAAGAACTGGGGTAAGGATTTTACTTCTCCTTGGGTTTGGCTTTCATCCTGCAATCTGGAAAGCAGAATTACCGGAGAGAAACTAGGGGACAGCGTCTTCGATATAGGAGGAGGGTGCCCTAAGATAGGACCTATTCCTCTTAGGCGTAAGCTGTTATCTGCATTCTGGTATAAAGGAAAGTGTTATGAGTTCAACTTCTCGAAGTTCTGGACCTTCACCAGGACAAAGTTCCATTCCAAGGAAACCGATACCGATATAATCTGGCATGTGGAGCAGAAGAACCTCTTATATCGTATGGTGACGGATATTTCCTGTAAGAAAAAAGATATGCTTCTGGTAAACTACGAGGCCCCCAATGGTAAAAAGAGGCATAATCGTCTTTTCAACGGTGGTAATGGAGAGGGTAGCGTAAAGCTCTACAGAGGTAAGAAGCTTATTGACGATATCTATTGCAGAAACGTAGGCTGTGAATATGGGGAGTATGATTGTTAGTTTTCTCTTCCAATGCTCATAGTGCTATAAGGATGTAGTACAATGGCTTAAAAAAATCCCTTGTCATTTCTTTTTCATGTGCTGCCTTCTATACTCCAAGGGAGAGACTCCGGCATAGGAACGGAATACTTTGGAAAAATAGTTATAGTCCGGATATCCTACATATCCGGCTATTTCCTTGATGGTCAATACACCTTCCTCCAATAGCGCCACAGCATGGTGGCATCTGGCATTTCTTATGTATGTAGATATGGTGGTTCCTGTTTCCTTTTGGAATCTTCTTGTAAGGTTAGCCTTGGACATTGAGGAAATGGAGCAAAGATCGTCTAGGGTGATGTTGTCAGGATAGTGGAGCCTGATGTGGTTTATGCATCGGGATATGGAAGGGGAAATACCTACAAAAAGCTGGTTTACCTTTCTCACTTCCTCCGTCAGTTCTGTAATCATCTCCTTTGTAATATTGATTATTTCGCTTTGTCTTATTTCAGAATCTATCTTCTGTACTGCCCTTTGGGTGATGATGTCTATGGTGATGACGCTGACGCCTGCATCTTCCGCCGCCTTTCGTGCCAGGGTCCTGAGAACAGACATTCCGGAAGATATATTCTTTCTGTATAGTCCCGTAAATAGGGTGGAGTCATTGTACTGGGAGAAATCGATCATATCCTTCATGGAGGCATTCAGTTCATCTATGTTCCCTTCTTTTATCATGCGAAGAAATCTATTCTCTATATCATAACGTCTATAAACAAAGGAATAATCTGCATCTTGGTCTATTATTCTATTCTGCTTCATCTCTCCTATCATCCCTCCGTCAAGAGGAACAAAATCAAACTCCTCTTCCATTGGCGAATATGAATTGATGAGAGCCATTATAAGCTTCATCATCCTTGTACTGGACAAAAGGGGAAGGGATGTATAATAGAGTTCAAGGGAAGGAAGCATGGAGGCTTTTATGGCGGCAGATGCCAATATCCTCTCCATTTTGTCACGGTTCCACTCCTTCCTGATAAAGGGTGATGATATCCATATGTCACCCATAAAAGAAAAGATCAGCATTACTATTCCAAATTCATCCAGGACTCTATAGAAGGTCCGCTCCTCAATTAGGGAGCATAGTTTGGATAGCTCATCTTTTCTCATCATGGTCTGTATCTGGGGAAGAAGACATTGTGTCTTTTCATATTCTTCCAGCACACTTTGGTCTCCATTGTAGTGGCAGAACTTGCACCCTGTTATATTGGAAATAAGTGTCATGAAGTCTTGGCTATTATATTTGAGCATATATTTCTATAGATGATTATATTCTTCTATTTCTATCGGTCAAATAAAAATAATCTGAAGATGGTGGATTACACCAGAAAAAAGGAGATAATCATGAAAAAAGGAAAAGAAGCCATCCCTCTCAAGGATGGTGTAGAGTACAGACGTGCCAAAGGATGGAGAATAGCCTTCTCCTGTTCTTCCAGTGGCCTTATGGGTATGACATTCTATATTCTTATGGGATATGCCAGTTATGTGGCCAACGTGGGATATGGAATCGCCACAGCCGTGGTGGGTATTATATTGACTGCTACAAGAGTCATTGATGGTGTTACAGACCCGCTTGTAGCCTTCATCATTGATAAGACGAAACTAAAGGCAGGAAAGATAAGACTTTGGGCTATTCTCGGATGGGCCATTGAGTCATTGGCTGTATTTATGATGTATGTATGGGCAAGTGGAAAGGGACATGGCGTACCATTTTTCGTGGTTACCTACTGTGTATACGTCATCGGGTATACAATGGTAAACATCATTAACCAGACAATACCTCATGCCCTTACAAACGATCCCAAGCAGAGACCTATGGTGGGAATCTGGAGTACAGTATTCAATTACTTCGTCCCTATGTTCCTTTCCATGGCCATAATGATGTTCATTCTTCCTCGCTATGGTGAGTTCAATGTGCCTATGCTGGCTGCAACATGTAAGCTTTGTGTTGCTGTATCTTTTGTAGGTCTGATAATTACATATATCGGTATAAGTCCTTATGATAAAATGGAATACATCGGTGCTCCAGTGAAGAAGGAAAGCGTCAAGTTTCGTGATATGGTGAACCTTTTCAAGTCAAACAAGGCGCTTCAGATGTTCATCATCGCCGGTGCCAGCGATAAGATTGCACAGCAGACCATATCCCAGTCCATCATAACTACGCTCTTGTATGGAATAATACTAGGCAATATGCAGATATCCACAATGCTCAGTGTTGTAAGTATGCTTCCATCCATAGTATTTGCAATCATTGGCGCTAAACATGCAGGAAAGCATGGAAACAAGGAAAGCACTGTGGTTTGGACCAGAGCCTGCATGATAGTCGCCGCCATATCTGTGGTGTTCTTCTGTGTATTGAGCGGGAATCCCCAGATTATTCTTCAGAAGATGCCGTTGATGATTGTTTTTGTACTCCTTAACTTTGCACTTAACGGATGTAAGATGAGCGTAACCACAGCAAACAATGCCATGATGGCTGATGTCATCGACTATGAATATGATAGAAGTGGAAAGCTTATGCCTGCAACAGTTACAGGAACATATGCCTTCATCGATAAACTGGTATCATCCTTCGGTGCACTTATCGCCACTTCTTCTGTGGCTATACTTGGATATACAGCAACAATGCCTCAGCCTGGAGATGCATACACCATGGGTATATTCTGGTTCACCATGGCCATATACTACGGTCTTCCTCTTGTCGGATGGGCATGTACCCTTGTTGCAATGAAGTATTCACCTCTTTCAAAGGAAGAGATGGTTGAGGTCCAGAAGCGTATTTCAGAAAGGAAGGAAGATAAATGAGAGAAAGAAAGCTCTTCAATGATAACTGGGTGTTTTATGGAAAGGAGGGGGAGGAGAGAGTGACTCTTCCCCATACCTGGAATAGGGAGGATGGTTATTCGGATAAACCCTATCTAAGGGGAGTTTTTACATACAAAAAGGAGTTCCAGTATTCCCTTTCTCAAGGCAGAAGACTCTTCATTGAGTTTGAAGGGGTCAACAGCTCCTCTCGTGTAAGTATCAATGGAGTGGAACTTGGTGGTCATGATGGAGGATACTCGACCTTCCGTTTTGACATTACTCCATATATAAAGGAACACAATGTAATGGAGGTTGTCGTTGATAACACCCCCAATGACAGAGTATATCCACAGAAGGCAGACTTCACTTTCTACGGTGGAATATACAGAAGTGTATATCTAGTGGAGACTGATGAAGTTCACTTTCCTCTCTTAAGCTATGGCGGACCGGGGGTCAAGGTGACCACAAAAGTCCAGGGACAAAGGGGAATCCTCTCTTTCTCCACCAGCGTGGAGGGGGCTGGAGACCTATGTAGAGTAAACATCAACGACACTGGATACTCTTTTCCTGTAATAAATGGAGAAGTGGAGGGTGAAGTTGAAATAGACATTGTACACCTTTGGAACGGATTGGTGGATCCATATCTCTATCCTGTGTCTTTCTCCTTGGAAAAAAACGGAGAGGAGAGGGATGAGATTGAATTGAAGGTTGGCTTCAGAACCATAGAAATAGATAGTGGAAAAGGCTTTTTCCTCAATGGTAGAAGCTATCCTCTCCGTGGAGTCAGCCGTCATCAGGATAGATGGGGGAAGGGAAATGCCATCGACGAAAGGGATGAAGATGAGGACATGGATATAATCCTTGACAGTGGTGCCAATTCCATGCGTCTTGCCCACTATCAGCACTCCCAGCACTTCTATGATCTTTGTGACGAGAAGGGCCTTCTTGTCTGGGCCGAGATTCCCTTCATTACAGTATTCATGGAAAATGGTAAGGAGAATACCCTATCCCAGATGAAGGAGCTTGTTGTACAGAACATACACCATCCATCCATATTCTGTTGGGCCTTATCCAATGAAATAACACTCCAAGGGGTGACGGATTCCCTTATTGAGAATCATAGACAGCTGAACGAGCTTTGTCATGAGCTTGATCCAGGTAGATACACAGCCATGGCAAACCTCTTTATGCTGGAGACTTCTTCTCCGCTTTTATCCATTCCTGACATCATAGGATACAACATCTACTACGGTTGGTATGTAGGGGACTTGTCTGACAATGAAGAGTTTTTGGATCGCCTTCATAGGGAACATCCAGAGTATAGAGTTGCAATAACCGAGTATGGAGCCGATGCTTCGGTTTATGTACAGAGCCCATGTCCGGAAAGGGGGGACTATTCCGAGGGGTATCAGGCTTTGTATCACACACATATGGCGGCTTTGATTTCCTCTCGTCCTTGGCTATGGGGTAGCTTTGTGTGGAATATGTTCGATTTCGGAGCCAGCGGAAGAAATGAGGCAGGAGATACAGGAAAGAACCACAAAGGCCTTGTTACCTTCGACAGGAAGGTAAGAAAGGATGCCTACTGGCTCTATGCCTCCTACTGGAGGAAAAAGAGCTTTGTCTACATTGCAGGAAGAAGGTACAGAAACAGAGTTGAGGAGGATACTGAAGTAAAGGTCTACTCCAACTCAGAGGAAGTGGAACTCTTTGTAGATGGGAAAAGCATTGGAAAGAAAAACTCCAAAAATGTATTTTCCTTCACCTTCAAAATATCCGGCCTCCATCTGATTACTGCGAAAAACAGAGAAGGAGATCAGGATACTATTGAGATTGAAAAGGTATCTGCTCCGGATCCCAGCTACTTTATTCCCGGAAACAAGGTGGTGAATTGGTTTGACAGAAAGAGCGAAGAAGACCAAGACTATCTCTCAATCCACTCTACCCTAGGTGAAATAGAGGCCACAAAAGAGGGAAAAAAGATCATGGAGGAAATAAACAGGACCATGGTTGACAAAATGGCGGGAGGCATGGGAAAGGGAGTAAAGGTATCGCCAGAGATGGCGAAGATGGCTCTCCGCCAACCTCTTTCAAAGCTTCTTGCCCAAGGAGGAATAACCCAAGACTCGTCTATGGCTGAAAAACTCGATGCCATGCTAAGAAAAATAAGGAAGGTTAAGAATGTTTAGATTTGAAGATGGTTTTTATCTTGGTGCTTCTACATCCGCCCATCAGACAGAGGGTGATAATACAAAATGTGATTATTACCTTATGGAGAATATGGAACACACTGAATTCTCTGAAAAGAGCGGAAAGGCTGTGGATCACTACAATAGGTACAAGGAAGATATCCTTTTATTGAAAGAAGCGGGGCTCAATGGTTATCGCTTCTCCATTGAGTGGGCGAGAATAGAACCGGAGGAAGGAGTCTTTGATGAAAAAGAGATTCAGCACTATAGAGATGAACTGACCTTCATGAAGGAAAACGGTATTGAGCCCTTCGTTACCTTGATGCACTTCACTTCCCCTGTCTGGCTCATAAAAAAGGGTGGTTGGACAGGAAAGGATACACCATTCTATTTCCAGCGTTATGCAAAAGTGGTTGCAAATCGCCTTGGAGACCTCTTTTCCCATGTGGTGACAATAAATGAAGCCAATATGGGGGTGCAGGTCGGAGCCATAGCTGAGCGATACAGGAAACTGATGATGCAGAATAGCGAAAAGAATGTTGAGGGAAGCGTCCAGGTGGGAATGAACTTCAATTCCATGCTGGAGAATATGAAGGCAAAGGGAATGGAGAACTATGCCCTCTTCGGCACCTCCGACCCAAAAACCTTCGTTTCAGGAAGAAAAGAGGAAGAAGAGGATGTTGTCATCTCATCCCACATTGCAGCTAGAAAAGCCATCAAGGCGGAGAGACCTGATATGAAGGTGGGCCTCTCCCTTTCTCTCCATGATATCCAGGCAAAAGACGGAGGGGAAGAGAAGGCAGAAGAAGAGTGGAGAAAGGAATTCTTCATTTATCTCAAAGCCATTGAGAAGGATGATTTTCTTGGAGTCCAGAACTACGCCAGATCAATTATCGGACCGGAGGGAATCATGAATCCTCCCCTTGGAGCCTCTCTCACTCAGATGGGATATGAAAACTATCCTGAGGCCCTTTATAACGTTCTGAAGAAAGTGGACAAGGACTTGAAGGACAGAAATCTAAGTATTCCACTCTATGTCACGGAGAATGGTATCGCCACCAGCAATGACGAGGAACGTGTCCTTTTCATCGATAAAGCCCTCCATGGATTGAAAAAGGCCAAGGATGAGGGGGTTGATGTAAGAGGTTACTTCCATTGGTCTTTATTGGATAACTTTGAGTGGCAGAAGGGCTTCTCCATGACTTTCGGTCTTATCAAGGTGGATAGGAATACCATGGAACGCTTTCCTAAGCCCAGCCTGAAATACTTGGGTTCTTTTGCTCCGGAAAAGAGGATGGTATGATAGAGATCGGTGTCCAACAGATAATGCTTTCTTCTCTTTCAAAAAACGATGAAACACTTTTGGAGTCGTTGAAGAGAGTAAAGGAATATGGTTATGACTCCATTGAGCTCAATTCCTTTATGATCCACCCATCCTCCTTTCTTGTCAGGACCCTTACCAGGGCTGCAGGAATGGCGGTGGGGAATACAGGAAAGAGGGATTGGAAGAATCTTATTCCACAGTCCGGACTTAAGGTCATTTCCCTTCATAGTGATTTGAATTCAATTGAAAGGGACCCTAAGTCAGTGGCCGAGGAAGCCTTGGAATATGGAACGGATAAGGTGGTCATAACGGGCATGTACCGTTATGATTACACTTCCTCTTCGTCCCTTTCCTCCCTTTCCGCCCGTCTTGATGAAGGTGGAAGGAGACTAAAGGAGTATGGAGTCTCCCTATTATACCATAACCACAACATAGAGACTGTCAAGGACGAAAAGGGCAGGACGGCTCTTGATGTCATCATAAATGGGACCAATGGGGATTATGTATCCTTTGAGCTGGATACTTTCTGGCTCAGTGAAGCCGGCTGCCCCTTGGAAGAATGGATGAAGAAAATGGGGGAACGCCTTAAGCTCTGGCATATTGCCGACAGGGGATGGAGAGGAAACAGCAAACAGATTGCTCCTATAGTCAAGAGTGGTAGTGTGGAATTGGGAACAGGAAACCTTCCTTTGGAGAGACTTCTTTCCATAGCCAAGGAGAATCAAGTCCAAGGAATAGTCTTGGAATCCCACAATAACTGGATCGACAACGATCCATTGGAATCAATAAGGATCAGCGGCCAATGGTTGAAGAAAAATATATAGATGAGCTGAAGAGTCACTTTGTGACTGTTCCTTCCCCTTTCAAGGAGGGAAGGGTCATTATTCTGAAAAAGAGCTTTGATGTAAAGAAAAGGGTAAAGAATGCCGTCATATACTCTACAGCCTTAGGTGTATATGAACTCTACCTCAATAAAACGAAGGTGGGTACACAAGTCTTCGCTCCAGGATATACATACTATCCCTACAGGCTTCTGTATCAGACCAATTGTGTCTCAGATACTCTGAAGCAAGGGAAGAATGATATAACGGTACTACTTAACGGCGGTTGGTATTGTGGTAGGTATACCTTCGATAACAAGACACAGATCTATGGGGAAAAGGAAGCCGTATCCTTTGTTCTGAGGCTCCAATATGAAGAAGGAGAGGAAGAGGTGGTATTCTCCGATGGAGAAATGGCTGAACTATCGTCTTTTTGGGATTATGCAGGCTTCTATGATGGAGAGGTGGTGGATGCTTCACGGCCTTTGGAAATAAAAGGTCCTGTTGTAAAGACAGCCTTGTCTTCTTCTGTTTCCCTTGAACCCACTCTATGTAAAGTCGAGTACCATGAGACTCTGAAGCCAATGGAAGTAATAAAGAGAGAAGACTCTGTAATCCTGGACTTCGGCCAGAACCATGGAGGAGTACCTGTAATAAATACTTCCTTTATGGAAAAAGGCAGTACGGTCGAGGTGAGAAGCGCAGAAATCCTGGACAAAAACGGAGATCTTTATAGAGGTAACCTTAGAAAGGCCAAGAGCACCATTCTGTATACAAAAGGTGATTATGAGGGGGAGTATATTCCTCCTTTCACCTACATGGGATATAGATATCTTGAGATAAGTGGCGTCGATTACCGGGAAGGCATGATCTCTTCCAAGGTCCTATATACATCAATGGAAAGGACAGGTTATTTCCATACATCGAACAAAGACATACAGAAGCTCTATGACAATATCATATGGGGACAGAAGTCCAACTATATCGAGATTCCTACAGATTGCCCCCAAAGGGATGAGAGGATGGGATATACAGGGGATGGCCATGTGTTCGCCCTTACCGGTGC
>JALFRH010000087.1 GCA_022785155.1 Spirochaetales bacterium | reverse complement strand
TTTCATTATATTAAAAACTCCCTTGCCATTATTCCTATCATCTTCATTTCAAAAGGTGGACTTTTTGAAATGGCCAGGGGGAAAAGCACTTCCCCTTGAATACTATTGACGTAGGTGAAAATTGAGGAGAATACCGGATTCCGCCTATATCAGAGGCTTTCTGATAGATGCCATTGTTTCAGCCCTTCCCCTAAAGGAAGCCACATCCATTGTGGACAGCCTTCCTCCTTGTATCTATTCATAGTTGGAATGCGGCGGAAGGGTTTTCGATGATTATGCAATCAAAGCTGCCTTTGTAAGGGTGCTGAAAAAGAAAATGGAGTAGGCTGTCAGCCCTCTCTGCAGAAAGGTAGCGTGACAATAAAGGTGCTTCCTTTCCCTACTTCAGATTTGACTTCTATTTCCCCTTTGTATATGGAAAGGGCCCTCTTGACCAAGGCTAGGCCAAGACCATTTCCTTCCTGTGTATGGGAGGTGTCTCCTTGGTAAAACTTATCCCAGATATGGCGTAGAGTATATTCATCCATGCCGCAGCCTGTGTCTGAAACAATAAGCATGGCCTTTTCGCCATATAGTTTCAGCTTTATATTCACCTCTCCCTTTTCCGGAGTGAACTTAAATGCATTTGAAAACAGATTGCTCCAGACCAGGGACAGGAGGTCCTTGTCTCCATTTGTTACGATACCCTGCTGAATGTCGGTTGTAAGGGAAATGTCTTTCTTTGTCCAAATATCTTCAAAAGATACCAGTGAGGAGCATATTTCCTCAGATAGATCATACTCTTCCTTCTTTGGATAGACTTTCTGGTTTTCCAGTCTGTTTAGTCTGAGGATGTTTGTAACAAGACGAGCCAGTTTCCTGCTGTTTTCCCCGATTATCGAAGCATATTCGACTCTTTTATCCTCCTCGAGGAAAGGAGAGGATAGAAGCATGGAGTAGTTCTGTATTACAGTCAGTGGAGTCTTGATCTCATGGGATACGTTGGAAATAAAGTCGTTTCTGAGCATTTCCACTCCACCCAACTCCTGTGCCAGCTTGTTGATGTCTTCTACGATCTCATCGAAGGTACTCGTGGAAAGAGCATTGTTTTTTATTTTCACTCTTGCAGAAAAGTCTCCATTCATCAAAGAAGAGAGACAGTTCTTAATTTTTTTTATGGGGATATCCACTGTGATTTTCTTCACTATGTAGTATAGGAATGTGAATAATAGAGCGATTATCAGTATGTTATTGAAGGTAATGATGGAAGCTTCCCTTATCTCCACTTCTGTAAATTCATGACCCAAGGTTTCCATCAATGATGATAGATAAATCAATAAGCTGCAGGTTGTGACGAAAGAAGAGATTATATAAGAAATCAGAAAGACTTTTATTGTATGTAGGAAGTTTTTTATTCTCATTTGATGATCGCCTTATATCCAAGACCATGGACGGTGATGATTTCAAAACTAGTGCATTTTTCAAGCTTGGTCCTTAGTTTTGTCATATACACATCGATTGCCCTGGGAGAAGAATTTGAATCCCAGTCCCAAAGCTTATCCAGAAGCAAGGAACGGGTGAATGTCTTCTTTGGAGAGGACAGAAGAGTAAAGAGTATCTCAAATTCCCTCTTTGTCAAAGAGATCTCTTCTCCTTTCCAATAGGCAGAGAACTCCTCCCTGTCGAGGATGAAATCTCCAATAGTCAGCTTTTTCTCGTTCTTAAGACCTGATCTTTTTAATAAAGCTCCTATCCTTAAGTTCAATTCCTCCGGATCCACAGGCTTCACCATGTAGTCGTCGATACCTATTTTGTACCCTTTGGTCTTGGAGTAGATATCATCCAGGGCGGTCATGAACATAATGGGTATGGAGTCATCCATATCCCTTATAGCCTCTGCAAACTCGAAGCCGTCCATATCCTTCATCATTACATCAGAGATGATCAGGTCGTATTTCTTATTTTCCATTCCCTCCAAAGCCGCTTCTGCATTGGTAAACCCATCGGTTTCATGGTTTTTCATTGCAAGAAAAGTGCATAGGGATTTATTTAGATCTTTGTCGTCTTCCAATACCAGTATCGTTGCCATATAGCAATATTACACCTGAATTGTTTCAGTTTCGTTTAAAAAAACATCCCGTCTCAGACGGGATGGATGAAAGGATATCAATAATAGAATTGTACTCCGATGACTGGTGTTACATAGAATCTGGAAGAGACTGCAAGCTCTTTTGTCTCATAAGGTAGTGATACAAAGTTATTTCCCACCTTTACACCGACTCCGAGACCGAAGTGGTCTGTTATTCTCCAATCTCCACCTGCATATGCTCCGACACCAAAGGCAAAAAGATCCTTTGAGCCTTCTGCGCTGACTCCAAGAGCCAGTGTCGCAGTTACACCTGCATCTACAAATGAATAACGACAAGAAGGACCTACGATCATTCCTACATTCCAGTCTGAAATGTCTGTTAGATCAAAGACAGCATCTACTCCCACATAATAACCGAGATTTGAAGAACCGAAATAACCTGTGTTTTCGCTGGAAAGACCCATGTTGTTTCCATCTTCAAAGGAATAAGACATAGAAGCGGATGTGTTGCCGTCAAAAGCCATTAGGGCCGAAATCAAAACGACGCTAACCAATAGAATTGAGAATACCTTTTTCATTTTTTTACCTCTTTTATTTTGTACTTAATTTATCTGCCAATCTGATGACTTCGCTTGAATACTCTTTCTTTCTTG
>JALFRH010000208.1 GCA_022785155.1 Spirochaetales bacterium | reverse complement strand
CTAGAGACAGACTCCTCCCTTTGTGTGTCCTGGCGTCTTCAGGACAGTAAAGGGGCCAAGGGATGAAGGGTAGTCATGGTAGAGGAAGGGAGAGGGAATGGAGTAAAGGGAGAGAGGTATTCCAAAATATGAGAGGATGGCTTTGTTTTTCTCAGTAACAAGGCTCTCGTCTTCTTTGTCCAGATATATTTCAGCCTTGGGAAAGAGGGAAAGGACCTCCACTATGCCCATTACATGGTCGAAGTGGCCATGGGTGAGAAGGATGTAATCAATAGTCTTTCCATCTTTCTTTAGTCTTTCAGCCCAGCTTCCGATGCCATCCGGGGCGTCGATCAAGTATCCTTTGCCGTTGTATTCATAATAGTAGGAGTTTGTTCCCACCATTCCAGAGACTTCTTGTTTTATTTCCATGGATGAATGATAACAGAAAAGAGGATATAAAGGCAAAAATAAGACCCCGGAGTCACCGGGGCGTCGTCATCCATAGATATAGTTTTTTATTTTGTTGAGAAATTGATCTGTGCAACCCTGCCGTTGATGTCCATGCCGTTGATCTTTTCAATGGCTTTGTTACAGTTTTCCTCACTCATGGTAATGAAGGAATACTTATCGTGGACACGAAGGGAGTAGATATCCTCTCTGGTGATGCCAAGTTCTTTTTGAAGAAGTATTGAGAGGTTCTTGGCATAGAGGTGCTTCATCTTTCCGACGTTCAGGTAAAGAGTCTTCGCTCCTTCAGGAATAACCTTCTCACTCTTAGGCTGGGAATTCTCCTGTGGCTCCTGGGGGCGAGGTGATGGGCTTTCCGTGTTTCTCTTTTCCACAACCTTCTTCTCGAATCTTTCAGCTCTGTTTTCTCTCTGTGGTTTCTCTCTTCTCTGAGGCTTCTCCAAGAGCATCTTCAATACCATTGCTGAAAAATATCCTCTTCTTGTAAACGGTACATTCTGTTTGACGATTTTCTTAATGGCTTCCAATTCATCTGGATCCGTACATGAATTGATTGCACCCATTACTTCAGAAATCTTTTGCTTAAGGGCCTCTTCGTCAAAACCCTTTTTCTCATTTTCCATTTTGTTTCTTTCTCTCCTGCACGCCCGATGGGTTCGGGGTTAAATAAGAATATGCGTTGATATGGGTAAACGCTGAAAAGTTGGAGGTCCGGAGGATGACGGGATTCGGACGCAACAGACAAAGGATAGCCGTATAGAAGAGTATTTGTCAACTTTAGTCGTGTATGATAACATCTCCTCATGGTTACCAGAGAGGAGCTTTTTCAGGAAACGGAGGAGAGGATAGAGGAAATAACCGAAGTCCTTAGGACTTGTTTCCATGATTTAGGGGAAGCAGTATATAAAGACCAATCAGTTTTACCTGTAAAAATGGGTGTTTCTTTGCTCGAAGAGGTTGAGAAGGCTGAAAACGAAATGAAAGAGGCCTTGTCCTGTAGGGAAGAGGACGAAAAATTTGTGGCCCAATTCGATGAAATAAAGGAAAGAAAGACCGAAGTCGATGATGAGATGGAGAATCTCAGGGTAGAGGAAAGGGATGTAAGACTGTGCTTAGGTGCCCTTATATATGAGCAATGTTCCTTGGGCCTTTTGGATAGAAGCCGTTTTTCATCGGTATATGCAGATTCCGATGAAGAAAAGAAACTCTCTGAGAAAGCAGAGGGGAAATCCCTCTTTTCCCGTCTTTCCTCCCGTAGCGCCCTTTCCAGAATGAAACGCAGCGACAACTCCAGATATCTTGACTACAGCAGCCTTATCGATGACGAAGAGAATGCCGTCTCCCTTAGCGGCGGTAATGCAGAGGCTTTGGTGAAGAAGCTGGAAAGCGTAAAGGAAAGGAGAGCCGTCCTTTTCCAGGAAAAGGAAGACAAGGAGTATTATCTATCCCAAAACATTTCCAGAAGAAAGGCTTTGGAGAAGGGTGGTTTGGATAGTGACCAGGAAAAGGTTGAGGACAGTAAGGCTGCATACAGGGAGACTCTCATAAACTACGGCAACTATCTCTATGATAGAGGTGGAAGCTGGGTGGGAGAGAAGACTCCTACCGAGATATTGGATATATTGCAGAAAATTATCGAAGTGCAGAACGGATATCGTGAGCTCAATGAAAGGAAGAGCAAGCTTCAGAAGGAAGCCAAGGCTGACGACTACAAGGCCCTCATTGAAGAAGAGAAGGAAAAGATCAAGATACTATTGGGTGAAAGAGATAAGATCGATATGCAGATAGAAGATATCCAGAAGGAGATCAATAGACTTGAGAGCCTTGTGGATAAGCTTGTGAAGTGATCAGAAGGGGGACGGTGAAGTGAACTCCACCTCCTCTTTTGTCTTGGGGTGCCTGAACTTTATGGTCTCTGCGTGGAGCATCAATCTCTCCCCATCCCTTTGGTGGCCATAAAGGTTATCTCCGACGATAGGATGTTTCAGCCCCTCGGCGGCATGGACTCTAAGCTGGTGTGTCCTTCCTGTGTGGGGATAAAAACGTACAAGGGTAAATCTCTCTTCAGGAGTAGTTATAACCCTTATTCTCTCCCAATGGGTTACGGCCTTCTTACCGTGCTCCCAGTCCACAATCTGCCTGGGCCTGTGGTCTACATCCAATCTTATAGGCATGTCTATGTCGCCTCTTTCCTCCTCAATCACTCCTTCAAGAAGGGCGATGTAGGTCTTTTGGACTTCCCTGTTTTCAAACTGAAGCATCAGGTCTTTCACGCTTTCTTTGTCGAAGGCCAGAACAAGGAGTCCCGATGTGTCCATATCAAGCCTATGTACATGGCACACTTCTGGTGTTGAGGGAAAGAGGGTGTGGAATCGGTAGGATACACTGTCCAGTTTCTCTATTCCTCTTCCTGGGACGCTGAGCATTCCCGCTCTTTTGTCTACGACAGCTATGGACTTGTCCAAGTATAAGTATTTCAGGCCCAGCATCTCTTCCATCAATACCCCGCAGCGCTCTTCGCATGGAGGAAAGAATTCTTCGATTTCTTTATCTTTGGACCATTTGAACTCAGCCAAGCCTTTTATTTCCCATCCTTTTCTCAGAGCTGTATTCATCAGCTTCAATCCTGCACACTCCCCTGTACCTGTCCTAGGGCGGGGAGGAAGACCCTTTACCTTTCCTCCATCCCATGCAGAGAATACGAAGATTCCATTAAGTTTTTCCTGTGCCTCTGCGCTTAGTTTTCTCCTTTCTTCCTTCAGGTCCTCTCTTCCTTCTTTTTCAATAAGATCTGTAAGACGGTGTATTTCTTTGTCATAGGGATCGAAGGTGGTATGGAAAAGAGATAGTGAGAAACAAGGATTCACCCATCCCGGGATATCGTATCTCCCGCTCATGGCACCAGAGAAACCATAGAGGACCTTTCTCTCCCCTCCCTTGGTGGAGAGGACCATCACTCCTATCATGGCACCCTCCCTCAACAGGGAAAGAGGGTAATTGTCCCTGTCTGGAGGAAACGAGACACTTTGGTTTTCCAAAAGTGTTTTATGGAGAATATTCGCTTCATTTACAGCATCTTCTGTCAAAAGAAAAGAAATCATATATGAATTATGTATTTAGGCTCTCTTTCATTCAAGGCCATCTTGAAGTTTTCCATTTTTCTTGGTAAATCACCATTCTTGGTGAGGAAGTTATGGATAAGGGGAAAATAACCAAAAGAATAATCATGATGATCATCGGCAACGTCATCCTGGGAATGGGTGCAGGCATGCTGAGAGCTGCAGACTTCGGAGTGGATCCATATCAGTGTTTCGTTCTTGGTATCGACAACCTGTTGAAACTCGGCTATGGCACTACCTTTGTTGTGGTGAATGCAGTCTTCTTGGTCTTGATGCTGGTTTTTGCCAGGAGGATGCTGAATTTGGGGACTCTGGTAAACATGTTCTTCTTGGGATACATCATTGACTTTTCATACTCCATATGTATGAACATAACTCCTTTACCATCAGTTCTGGTAAGAGTAGTCTACTTTATTGTTTCGATTCTTCTCATTACTTTCTCCTCTGCTGTCATATATACAGCCGACATGGGTATTTCCACATACGACTGGATAGCATTGAAGACAGCGGAAGCTCAGAAGAAAGTATCATTCAAGTGGTGCAGGGTGGGAACAGACCTGATATGTGTAATAATAGGACTGGTCTTCTCCATCATCCCTGGAATCGGAACTATTGTCACAGCCTTCCTTCTTGGGCCTCTTGTATCCTTCTTCAGAACCTATTGTTCAGAGCCGTTTCTCTATGGAAAGGCCGACAGGGAATCCCAATGATCTTTTTATGGAGGTAAAAGCATAGGAGTTTCTTGTCTGAATCCAAAGATTTTATTATTTTCCAATATTATTTGATATCAGAGGAGAATAATGTTGGAAAAACTAATAATCTGTTTGATTGCAGGAATCGGTGCAGGTTTTGGAACTGGTCTTGCAGGGCTTTCTGCAGCGGCTGTAATCTCTCCCATGCTTATTACATTTCTTGGAGTGAATCCATATGAAGCCATAGGTATAGCTCTGGCTTCCGATGTCCTCGCTTCCGCCGCTTCCGCTTATACTTATGGAAAGAATAAGAATATAGATATAAAGAACGGGGTTGTAATGCTGCTCTCTGTTCTTGTCTTTACCCTGATAGGTAGTTACTTAGCTTCATTCCTGCCTCAATCTACAATGGGTGGATTCTCAATGTTCATGACACTCTTTGTAGGTCTGAAGTTTATTTTCAGGCCTGTATTGGAGGCAAAGGCAAGTAACAAAGAGAGAAGCAGAAGAAAGGCCATCGTCCAGTCTATCGTTTCAGGTGCAGTAATCGGCATGATTTGCGGTGTCGTTGGTGCTGGTGGCGGTATGATGATGCTTATGATCCTTGTAAGCGTCCTTGGATATGAGTTGAAGACTGCTGTAGGGACCAGCGTATTCATTATGACTTTCACAGCCCTTACAGGTGCCTTGTCTCACTTCGCAATCGGCGGAGGCATTACTGATATCTCCATTCTTATTCTATGTGTCACCTTTACTCTCATTGCAGCTCTTCTTACTTCCAAGTTCGCAAATAAGGCATCAGAGAAGACTATGAATAGAGCTCTAGGAGTGGGGCTTACAATACTTGGTGTTGTCATGATAGTGATGAACTTCTTCGCTTAAGAGATGAACTCTTTCAACCATCACTTGAGTAAAGCACTAGTTGATGGTTTTTTCTCCTTCAGCCAAGTAACATAAACTCAAGATTATCTTTCAGGGGCCCAGGAAAGAAACAGAGGAGTATTTATGTTCGATACATTGAAGGTTGCAAAAAGAATAAGAGACGGAAGAAACAGAAAGAATATGACTCAGATGGAGCTTGCCGATAAAATGGGAGTGAGTTTTCAGGCTGTCTCCAACTGGGAGAGAGGGGCCTCTATGCCTGATATAAGTAAGCTTTCCGATCTGTCGGAAATACTTTCCATCAGTATCAATGAAATATTGGGATCGGAAGAGAAAAACAGTATCAGCGTAGAAAAGGTCATGGAGAAGAAAGAACTGGAGATATCAGACCTTATCGATGTGGCTCCAATAGTTCCGCCAAAGACTATAGAAGAGAGAGTGAAAGAGAAAAAAAGTAAAGTCAAAGTGGATGAGTTTGTTTCTCTTGCACCATTTCTTTCTTCCAAGGCACTTTCAGAATTAGTGGAAGACTTGGAAGTGGAGGATGTTTCTTCCCTTGTTGCCCTTGCACCATTTCTTGAGGAAGAAACGCTTTCGATACTACTCAATAGACATCAAATAACTGATTCGGACGACTTGGTGGCCTTCGCTCCATTCTTGGATGAAGAAGAATTATCGGAGATAGTGATGAAGTCACTGGACAAAGGAGGCCGATGTAACATAAAAGCCCTGGCGCCTTTTTTAAGTGAAGAGTGCTTGGAAGAATATGCAAGGAAAACCATTTCCTCTCCTTCTTTCTCTTTTTCTTCTGTAGAAGATGTTCTCCCTCACCTTGATGGCCCGGTTGTATCATCGCTTTTTTCTGTACTTCTAGAAAAAGGGGAGAAAGATGATCTGGTTGAACTTGCTCCATTTATGGACGAGGATGAACTGAGTGATGTGATTTCTTCCGCCATAGATGAAAAACAGATGGAAATGAAAGATGTCATGGTGTTTGCTCCTTTCTTGGATAGCGATGACTTTGGCTTATTGATAAAGAAAGCAATGAAGAAAGGGTAGAAATATCGACAAAGAATAGTACTTTCTGAGGCTGTCACGTTATATATGGCAGTCTCTTTTACTTGATCAAGATTTCACTTCCCGCATTTTATAGGTTACATTATCAGAAGAGAAGAAAGGAGGCGTTATATCAACAATACAAATGCCATAGACTATCTGAATTGGAGAGGAGACTTGACCTTTGACAACTCTCCTATAAATGAAGTGGATATGTTTATTCTCTCCCAAATCTCTACAGCAGATTTCAAAGGGATAATTCCTGAGAATGTGGAAATAAAGCTTTGTGATGCCTTTGAAGAATTCTTCAAAATATATGCTGTCAATGACAGCCTTGGTGTCTTGCAGTCCCAGTATGTAATGAATATGTACAATATCATAAAGGACAAAGCGAGATATAAAGACTTGTTACTCCGACACCAAGTCGTTATTTATGATAAAGAAAACGAAGAACAGTTCAGTGCAATAACTATCGTTCTTCCTGATGGATCTATTTGTGTCAGTTTCAGAGGTACTGACGATACTATTATCGGATGGAAGGAAGACTGTAACCTCTCTGTGTATGATACAGTTCCTGCACAGAAGGATGCTGTCGATTACCTGGTATCAGAGTCAAACTATGATAAAACATCCAAGATCAGAATTTGCGGCCATTCGAAAGGGGGAAATCTGGCAGTATATTCAGCTGTATCTGCTTCGAAAGAAATAAGAGATAGGATCATAGATGTCTACAGCTTCGACGGTCCTGGATTTCAGTCATCATTTTTTGAGAAAGAGGGATACTTTGATATAAAAGATAGAATCTTTAGTATCTGCTCCCAAAACTCCCTTGTAGGAGTTCTCTTAAAGAGTGCAGGAAGATTAGAGATTATTCATAGCAGAGTATTTGGCCCTCTTGCTCACGACGGTTTTAACTGGACGCTTATGGGTACTCGTTTTGACAGGGAAAAAGAAATATCTGAGTTTTCTCTCTTCTTCCAGAAGTTATGTAACCAGTATATTGAGAAATCTACAGAAGAAGAGAAGACAGCACTCTTTGACGAGTTGTTTGATGCACTGTTGAATAGTGGATGTTCCACGCTTACTGAGCTTACAGCTATGAGTCCAGCAGAGACAATAAAGTTCTTGAGATCAATAAACGGAAGTAAGAATGTAAAGGAATTTCTTCGCCAGATAATAAGGGCTATTGGTAAAGAGACTACAAAGAAGCTAGGACTTATCAACCCATACGAAGATATGTTATCTGAGAAGTAATTTTTGGAACTCATGTTTTTACAGCATTTCCGCGATAGAGTTGTACAAGGAAACGGAAAAAACCGCGATTTCCGCGATAAGATGTACATTCATCACGAAAAAACACCTGAAAAATCGTCATTTCAGGTGCAAATAAAGCGAATTTCTGCGATTGAGTTGTACATCAACACAACATTTTTTAAATATCGGACAGGGCGGATTTGAACCGCCGACCCCTTGGTCCCGAACCAAGTGCGCTAGCCTCTGCGCTACTATCCGTCAACAAGAGAAAGTATATTTAAAAGAGTATCATTTGTCTATTCTGTATTGTAGATTATGTTGTTTCCTCAGTCTAATGGAATAGGGAGCCTCTTTTTGGAAAGACTCCCTTTAATTAAATAGAGAGAAAATACTCATGAAGCCTTAAGTCATCAGTAAGCTCCGGATGAAAAGACAATGCAATCTGGGATTTGTATTTCACCCCGACAATATGGCCTTTGGATTCTGCTATTCTCTCCACCCCATCTCCTATATTCTCTATATATGGTGCCCTTATAAATACCATTGGGAAGTCCTCGAAGCCTAAGACTTTTCCTCTCTCTTCATAGGAGCCCAACTGTCTACCGAAGGCATTTCTCTTCACAGTCATAGGAAGAGTAGATAGATAGGTGTTTTCATCGTTGGATAAAGAGGATGCAAGAAGAATGAGACCTGCACAGGTTGCCAACGTAGGCATACCCTGGTCTATTAGATCCTTCGTTTTTTCAAAGAGACCTGTTTTGTGTAGGAGTTTTCCTTGTACAGTACTCTCTCCCCCAGGTAATACCAGCCTATCGACACCTATGATGTCGTCGCTGTTACGTATTTCTACGCAATCTGCTCCAAGACGCTTCAGTGCATTGATATGCTCTATAAAAGCACCTTGAAGAGCAAAAACTCCTATTTTCATCATCTGCCTCTTTCTTCCATGATTATCTTTATTTCTTCCGGGTTTATTCCAACCATAGCCTCACCCAGGTCTTCGGATAGTGCAGCTATGACCTTAGGTTCATTATAGTGTGTGACAGCCTCTACAATGGCTCTTGCCCTTTTCTTTGGGTCTCCGGATTTGAAGATACCTGAGCCGACAAATACTCCTTCAGCTCCAAGCTGCACCATAAGAGCTGCATCAGCTGGTGTGGCTACACCGCCTGCTGCGAAGTTTACTACAGGAAGTTTTCCCTTTTCATGGACATATAAAACAAGATCAAAGGGTACTTGAAGAGTCTTTGCCTCTTCATATAGTTCATCTTTTCTCATGGAGACGATTCTGTTGATTTCAGCGTTCATTTTCCTCATATGTCTTACAGCCTGTATTACGTCACCTGTTCCAGGCTCACCCTTGGTCCTGATCATGGAAGCGCCTTCGTTTATTCGTCTGAGTGCTTCCCCCAAGTCTCTTGCTCCGCAGACAAAAGGAACCCTGAATTCACGCTTATTGATATGGTAGATATCATCGGCGGGGCTAAGGACCTCGGATTCATCTATATAATCGATTTCAATGGCTTCAAGAATCTGGGCCTCTACAAAGTGGCCGATGCGGCACTTTGCCATTACAGGAATGGAGACTGCCTCCTGAATTCCCTTGATCATCTTCGGGTCGCTCATTCTTGATACGCCTCCAGCTGCCCTGATATCAGCAGGGATTCTCTCCAAAGCCATTACAGCACATGCTCCGGATTCTTCTGCTATCTTGGCCTGCTCTGGAGTAGTGACATCCATGATGACTCCGCCCTTAAGCATTTGGGCCAATCCTTTGTTTAGTTCATATTGTGTGTTCCAATCCATGATGTACCTCTGATATTAGGACTTTAGCACTATACTGGTTATATAAAAATGCTCAGATTTCTTTTATATTGATATAACCAGATTGGAGGGAAAATGCTTACCTATTCCTTGGACAAAAATAAAGGTCATTTATCGAAAGAGTTATATAAAGCTCTTAAAAAAGATATCGAAGAAGGAAATCTGAAGAGAGGAGAGAAGCTTCCATCAAAGAGGGCCTTCGCCAGGAACTGTAGTGTAAGTACCATTACGGTCCAGAATGCATATGACCAGCTTGTCAGTGAAGGATATATCACTGCCTATGAAAAAAAGGGATATTTTGTATCCGATGGTGTAGGTAAAAAGAGGGCGGCAGTCTCCTTTGTTGTCAAGGAAGAGGAAGAGAAGGCCAAGATGGATCTTCCCGATTTATCCAATAACAGAGTCAGGGAAGATAACTTTCCCTTTTCCATCTGGTCCCGATTAATGAGAAAGACTATGGCTGAAAAACAGAAACAGCTTCTCTCTCCCATGGCTACAGAGGGCGTCTATGAATTGAGAAAAGCCATTTCCCAACATCTGTCATCCTTCAGAGGTATGGCTGTATCTCCATCCCAAGTCCTGGTAGGGGCAGGGACCGAATATCTCTATTCCTTGATAATCCAGCTTCTTGGAAGAGATAAAACATATGCAATAGAAGACCCCGGTTATATGAAGCTGGAGAGAATATATGAGTCAAACGGAGTAAAGAGTACTCGGGTACAGCTGGATGAAAAGGGGCTTTCTTTGGAGATGTTGGAGAACTCTGGTGCCGATATCGCCCACATCAGCCCAAACCATCACTATCCCACAGGCATAACAATGCCTTTGGATAGACGTTATGAAATACTATCCTGGGCAGCAGGTAAAGAAGACAGATATATCCTTGAAGATGATTATGACAGTGAGTTCAGGGTTTCAAGAAATCCCTTTCCCACTCTCTATACTCTGGATGGTAGTGGCAGCGTCATCTATATGAACACCTTCTCAAAGTCCTTGGCCTCCACTGTAAGAATCAGCTATATGGTTCTTCCCTTTGATTTGGCTGAAAGATTCAAGGAGAAGCTTTCCTTCTATTCCTCCACTGTCTCAAGTTTCGAGCAGTATACTCTTGCCTCCTTCATATTGGATGGATACTTTGAAAAGCATATCAATAGAATGAGGCTCTTCTATATAAGGCAGCGCAAGGCCATTCTCTCCCTTATATATTCCAGCCCCATGAAAGATAGATGCAGCGTCATTGAAAATGACTCAGGCCTCCATTTCATTCTTCGCCTCCATACCACACTATCAGATGAAAAGGTAAAGGAAATACTGAAAGAAGAGGGGATAAAGATCTCCGCCCTCTCTGATTTTTCCCATTTCTCTTCCATTTCCCATGATTTCATCATCAGCTACTCGAATTTGGATTTGGAAATCTTCAAAAAAGCCTTATCCATTCTTTCCGATAATGTGTAGAATAACGGCCAAAAAGCATATGGGATATGGAAAGATATATGTGTATTTGTTGCATCTTGTTGCTTTTTTGGAAATATAGAGTAGACTTTTCTTGGAGATAGGTAAATGAAAGACAGCTTTGTTATTAAAGGAAACATTATTTGGTCTGAGACAAATAAAGAGCTTAAGAGCGTTGAAAATGGATACTTGGTCATTAAGGATGGAATAGTTGAAGGAGTATTCAATACTCTACCTGATGAACATAAGGACTTGGATTTCATTGATGCTGATAATGATCTGGTGGTTCCAGGCCTTGTGGATCTCCATGTCCATGCGCCTCAGTTTGCATTCCGTGGAACAAATATGGATTTGGAGCTTATGGACTGGCTCAATACATACACCTTTCCTGAGGAATCCAAGTTCAGTGATACTTCATATGCCGACAGAGTCTACTCATATTTTACAGATGCCATAAAAAAGAGTGCCACAACCAGAATGGTTGCATTCTCTTCCCTTCATGTGGAAGGGACTCTCATCTTAATGGATAAGATGGAGGAAATAGGAATCAGAAGCTACATCGGAAAGGTGAATATGGATAGAAACTCTCCTGATGAGCTGAGAGAAGAAAGCCCTGAGAAGGCGGCACAGGACACAGAGAGATGGCTTAAGGAGTGTGTTAAGAGGGGATATAGATACACCAAGCCAATCATTACTCCTCGTTTTGTCCCTTCCTGCAGTGACGAACTCATGGAGAAGCTCTCCAAAATAAGGAAAGAGTGGAGATTGCCTGTACAGTCTCACCTAAGCGAGAACATGGGGGAGGTGGAGTTTGTAAAGGAACTTGCTCCATGGTCCAAGTTCTATGGGGATGCCTATGACAGATTCGGACTCTTTGGCGATGGCTGCATTATGGCCCACTGCGTCCTTTCAGGAGAAGAGGAAATAGAGCTGATGAAGAGGAATGGTGTCTTCGTCGCCCATTGCCCTGAGTCAAATGAGAATATAAAGTCGGGTATCGCCCCCGTACGAAAATATATGGATAAAGGCATAAATGTAGGCTTGGGTTCAGATATTGCAGGAGGAACTACAGAGTCTATCTTCGATGCAGCAGTGGATGCGGTAAAGGTGTCGAAGCTATACTGGCGCCTTGTGGATGATTCAATAGAGCCTCTTTCCTTTGCTGATGCCTTCTATCTGGCCACAAAAGGAGGCGGAGCCTTCTTTGGAAAGGTGGGTTCCTTTGAAAAGGGGTATGATGGAGATGTGTTGATCCTTTCCGACGATTCCATCCCATTCCCACGCTATCTGTCACCAACTGAGCGTCTGGAGCGCTTTGCATATCTTCATGGAGATAGAACGGGCATCAAAGGTAAGTGGGTCAAGGGAAATAAAGTCCTTTGAGTTTGTCTAAACAAGATATTATTGTTATTCTCAAGTTATGGAAAAAAGCAGAGTTGTGGCCTTCATAAAAAGCAAGGCCACTTTCATTAGGTATTGTTTGGTGGGAGCCTTGGCCACAGCCTTGGAGACAGGGTTGTACATGCTGTTTTATGAGGTGATGGGTATACCGAATGTCATCTCCGTTTTTGTTGCCTGGTTTCTTACAGTGCTCTTTGCTTTTCTCACCAACAAATACTTTGTCTATAGAACTCCTGGAAGAAAGGATATATTGAAAGAGCTTCTGTCCTTCTTCTCCTGCAGAATTGGAACAGGAGTCTTCAACCTGTTGTGGATGTTCAT
>JALFRH010000057.1 GCA_022785155.1 Spirochaetales bacterium | reverse complement strand
AAGACTTGGAAAAGTGTTTCAAGATTGAGAATATCCATAAGGCTCCCGGTGTCTTTGACTATAAGAAGCTGGACTGGTTCAACGGCCAGTACATAAGAGAGTGTGACAACGAGAGGCTTTCCTCTCTCTGCACTCCGTACCTCCAGGAAGCTGGATTTATCTCAAAGGAAGTGACTGAGGAAGAGAAGAAATTGATCCTCTCCCTTATTCCTTCAGTAAAAGAGAGAATGAAAGTGCTTTCCGATGTTGTTCCTCTTACAACCTTCCTCTTCAAGGATGAGCCTGTGGTGGATAAAACAGTCTACATTGCAAAGGGCAGCAATGAAGAAAATACCCTGAAGGCTTTGGAAAAGGGTAGTGAAATACTTCTCTCCGGTCTTAAGGAAGGAAAGGCGGAAGCAACCATTGAGGAAGAATTGGTCAATCTATCAAAAGAGTTGGAAATCAAGATCAACGGAGTATTCCAGCCTATTCGTGTAGCAATCACCAATTCCACAGTATCCCTGCCGCTCTTCGACTCCATCAAACTCTTGGGTTTGGATGAAACGGAAAAGAGACTGGAAAGGGCATTGAAAATATTTAAGGAGAACTAAACTATGGCTGATGTAGTTACAATGGACAAAATTATATCTCTCTGCAGACGTAGAGGCTTTATCTTCCAGTCTTCAGAAATCTATGGCGGACTTAACGGTGCATATGACTACGGTCCGATGGGCGTTGAGCTCAAGAACAATATCCGTGACTTCTGGTGGAAGGAAATGACAAGAATGCATGACAACATCGTAGGTCTCGATGCCTCCATCTTGATGCATCCAAGGGTATGGGAAGCCAGTGGCCACGTTTCCAACTTCACAGACCCAATGGTTGACTGTAAGGTTTGTAAGTCACGTTTCCGTGCAGACCAGATAGATCTCAATGCTCCATGTCCTGTATGTGGAAACAAGGGGACATTTACAGAGCCAAGAAACTTCAACCTTATGTTCGAGACCCATATCGGTGCAAACAGAGATGCAGCTTCCGTAGTATATCTCAGACCGGAAACAGCACAGGGAATCTATGTGGACTATAAGAATGTCCTCCAGTCATCACGTGTAAAGATTCCATTTGGGATTGCTCAGGTAGGTAAGTCCTTCAGAAACGAAATCACGACAAAGAACTTCATCTTCCGCTCTTGCGAGTTCGAGCAGATGGAGATGCAGTTCTTCTGCAAGCCGGGAACGGACGAAGAGTGGTTCCCGTACTGGAGAGCAGAGAGAATGAAGTTCTACGATAAGATGGGTATCAGGGCTGATCATCTCAGATGGCATCAGCATGGCCCGGATGAGCTGGCATTCTATGCAAAAGATGCTTACGACATTCAGTTCCTCTTCCCAATGGGATGGCAGGAGTTGGAAGGCGTACACTCAAGAACAGACTACGACCTTACCCAGCACACCAAGTTCAGCGGCAAGGATCTCACTTATCTTGATCCTGAAACAAACGAGAGATATATCCCGTATGTAGTCGAAACCAGTGCCGGTCTTACAAGAAACGTCCTTATGGCTCTCTCTGACGCCTATGATGAAGAACCGACACCGGAAGGCGATGTAAGAACTGTAATGCACTTCCATCCTCTTATTGCACCTATCAAGGTTGCAGTTCTTCCTCTTGTAAAGAAGGATGGCCTTGGCGAGTATGCTTCAAATCTTGAGCATTCTTTGAGAAGCGAGTTCAATACTTTCTTCGATCAGTCAGGTGCTGTCGGAAGAAGATACAGAAGACAGGACGAAATCGGTACACCATACTGCGTGACTGTAGACTATCAGACACTTCAGGACCACACAGTCACAGTCAGATTCCGTGACTCCATGAAGCAGGAAAGAGTAGGTGTAGATAATCTTGTTGCATTTATTAAGGATGCAATGAAAAACTACAGGAGAGTCTGATGAATAAAGCACTCCAGACACTTATCGACAGAGGCTTCATCAAAGACTGCACCAATTGGGATGGCTTGTCTGATCTCATGGACAAAGAGTCTGTATCATTCTATTGTGGTACAGACCCTACAGGTCCTTCCCTCCATGTAGGCCACATCGTGCCATTCTTTGCCATGCACCATCTCCAGAAGTTCGGACATCGTCCTGTAGCTCTTGTAGGTGGAGGTACAGGACTAATCGGGGACCCTTCAGGAAAGACGGAAATGAGAAAGATCCTTCCTGTAGAGGAAATCGAAAAGAATGCCCAGAATATTGCAAAACAGCTCTCGAAGGTTGTGGATTTTTCCGATAACCCTCCTGAGGGATATGGAAAGGCTACTATTGCAAACAATGCCGATTGGCTTGTGGACCTTAACTATATCCAGTTCCTGAGGGATGTAGGCAAGTACTTCTCAGTCAATAGAATGCTTACCTTCGAAGGCGTAAAGCAGAGACTTGAAAGAGGACTATCCTTCATTGAGTTCAACTATCAGCTTCTCCAGTCTTATGACTTCCATATGCTTAATGAAAAGTATGGAACAAGACTTCAGATAGGCGGAGCGGATCAGTGGGGCAACATCGTTGCAGGTATCGATCTCATTCAGAGAATGGGAGGAGAAGAGTGCTTCGGCCTTACCTTTAATCTTATTATGCGTGCTGACGGCAAGAAGATGGGTAAGAGCGAGAAGGGTGCGGTATTCTTGGATCCAAGCCTCTATTCCCCATATGATTTCTATCAATACTGGAGAAACGTCTCCGATCCTGATGCAATCAAGTTCATGAAGCTCTTTACCTTCATGCCTCTTGATGAAATCAAAGAGTATGAGGATCCAAAGAGGAACGTAAACGAGACGAAGGCAAGACTTGCCTATGAGATAACGAAGATCATCCATGGCGAGGAGGAAGCCGAGAAGGCCAAGGACGCAGCAGCCCATCTCTTCTCCAAGGGAGAGGGAAACAAAGAGAACGTTCCTACCGTAGAGTTGGATAAGGCTTTCTTTGAAAATGGAATCGGTGTCCTCGATCTCTTTACCAAGAGTGGTCTGACTCAGAGCAACGGCGACGCCAGAAGACTTGTGGTACAGGGAGGAGCTGAAGTAAACGGAAAGAAGATTTCAGATCCAAAGACTGTCTTTACTCTCTCTGATGCCGATAGCGATGGTGACTTCATGCTTAAGGCAGGAAAGAAGAAGTTCATGAGAGTACAGCCCAAGTGACATCCGGCTATTAAATCGACGCCCCTTGTGGACAATATCCATTGGGGGCGTTATCTTTTTTTATATGAAAAGCTATTTTGATATAAAGAATACTCCCTTGAAGTTTCATAGAGTTTATGCTGCTGTGGTACTTCCTTTGGATTTGTTTCTCAATATATATTCCCTTATTACCATAGTGTCGTCCATAACAAAAAACGGAGCTGTTCTTTGGGATTGGATATCACTTGTTACAACTGCAGTCTATTTGGTCTTGATAATGTCAGCCTTTAGAGGCCTCTTGGTTTTTAAAAGGCGAGGGCTTTATTCTTTGCTTGCTCTTTTGGTTTTGCAGGTGATAGATAACGCATATACTTTCTATTTGTCATATAGAACAGGAGAGAGTGTGTTTATAATCTCCTCTCTACTCTCTATCCTTATACTTTTATCTATTTTTGCATATTACATTTTACGCCGTAAGCTCTTTACAAAAGAGGGTATTGATGTTGCAGCCTATATGGCAAAAAGAAATAGAGAGGCATCTGTCCCTGTGGGTGTGCCAGAAGAAAGTAGTATTCCAGTTGAAGACGTGGTAGAGGAT
>JALFRH010000031.1 GCA_022785155.1 Spirochaetales bacterium | reverse complement strand
TTCCTTTGATTTCAAAACTATTGTTCAATTAATAAATACGCATTATGATACACTAGGAGGAGTAATGATTACAGAGCAGTTTCTGGAGGAAAAGGAAATAATAAGCCCCAAATGTTTTTATGGAGAAAGGGAGAAGCTTCTTGATGTCTGCATCATAACATTCTCCTACATCATTTTCTCTTCTGCAAAGGATATGGAAGGTTCAAAAGTCATAGCTATCGTCCCCTCTGCAGGTGGAAACTATGAAATTATAAAGCTGGGTGTCAAGGAGAGAAGAGTTGGAATCTTCCTCTCTCCCGTGGGGGCTCCTGCAGCAGGAGGCCTTATGGAGGATATCAACGCACTTACAGGAGCGGAGAACTTCATTCTCTTCGGTTCCTGTGGCAGCTTGGATGAAAAGAAGACAAAGGGTAAGTATATAGTGGTGGAAGAAGCATATAGGGACGAAGGACTAAGCTACCACTATATTCCACCGTCAGACTATGTTTCTGTCCCCACATGGAAACTAATAAGGGACTTCTTTGAAAAAAGGAATATTCCCTATGTGGTTGGAAAGACCTGGACGACAGATGCCATGTACAGGGAAACGAGAAAGGCAATGGAGAAAAGAAAAGAAGAAGGCTGTATTGCTGTGGAAATGGAAATAGCCGGATGCCAGGCTGTAGCTGAAAGAAGAGGATGGAAGCTATATCCCTTTCTTGAATCGGGAGATGTCCTTGACGGGGTGGAGTGGAGCGTAGGTGAACTGAAAGAAGCCAACCATGAAAAAACGAAGCTCTTGTTGGCACTTGAGATGGCAAAGACAACAGAGTGTTGACAAATACTCAATATGATATCAATATGATATCGAAATACAAGGCAAAGAGCCAAAGGAAAGAATATGCTTAGAATAGAGCACTTGACAAAAAAGTATGGTGAAAAGAAAGCTGTGGATGATCTTTCCCTCCACATTGAAAAGGGTGAGATCTATGGCTTCATCGGCCACAACGGAGCAGGAAAGACAACTACGATCAAAAGCGTTGTGGGTATATTGGATTTCGATGAGGGTGAAATCTTCATTGATGGAAAGAGCGTAAAGAAAGATAGCCTGGAGTGTAAGAGGGTAATTGCCTATATTCCTGATAATCCTGACCTCTATGAGTTCATGTCAGGACTACAGTACCTCAATTTCATTTCGGATATCTTCGGTGTGGAGGAAAAAGACAGAAAGGAAAGAATCGAGAAGTATTCTACAGCCTTTGAGATAAAGGATGACCTTGCTTCTCCTATCTCCTCCTATTCCCACGGAATGAAGCAGAAGCTGGCTATTATTTCAGCCTTGGTACATGATCCTAAGCTTATAATCATGGACGAGCCTTTTGTAGGCCTGGACCCTATTGCATCCCATCTTTTGAAGGATATCATGAGGGAGAAGTGCAATGAGGGTGGAGCCATCTTCTTCTCTACCCATGTATTGGAAGTGGCTGAAAAGCTCTGTGACAAAATAGCAATCATCAAGGGTGGAAAGCTTATCAAGAGCGGAACAATGGAAGAAGTCAAAGGCGACAGCTCACTGGAATCGGTATTCCTTGAATTGGAGGAGTAATATGGTGGGTCTTTTGATAAAGAAAGAGTTTAAGAACCTCTTTCGAACCTATTTCGTCAATCAGAAATCCGGCAAGGGATACTCAAAGGCCAAGACCTTCGGCTTCATTTGTCTCTTTGTTTTTCTCATTTTGATACTTATGGCCATGTTTTTTGGAATGGGAATAAGCATTTCGGGACCACTGGTGTCCATGGGGCTGGGATGGTTCTATTTTGCAATAATGGGAATAATGGCATTGGCCCTTGGAGTATTTGGAGATGTATTCAACACCTATGCAATGCTCTACAAAGCCAAGGACAACGAGCTGCTGCTTACTCTCCCGATTCCATCCTCAAAGATACTCATAAGCAGAATGGTGGTGGTCTTTCTCTTGGGATTGCTCTATGAGTGTATAGTGTTTATTCCGGGAATAATCAGCTTCTGGCTGGGAGGCGGAGGTAATTATTGCAATGTTCCATCGGCAATAATATCCCAGATCCTGATACTCTTGTTCCTTGGGCTTTTCATTACTTCGCTCACCTGTTTCCTGGGATGGTTGGTGGCCCTTGCTTCAAACAAAATGCAGCATAAGAATATTGCTGTAATAATATTCAGCGTAATATTCTTCGGCGCCTACTATTTCTTCTGCATGAGGCTCAGTGATTTCATCAACTCCCTTATCCTGAATGCAGAAGCCTTCAGCAACAACGTAAAGAGCGCCTTCTATCCGGCCTTTGCCTTCGGTATGGCAGGAGTAGGTAATTTGATGGATACTCTTATTTTCGTGGCATTCTCCGTCGTCACCTTCGCCATTGCCGTTTACATCTTGTCCATATCCTTCAGAAAGATAATTACGACAAACAAAGGCAGTGTGAAGGTAAAGTACAAGGGATATACAGGAAAGAAGAGCAGCCAGTATTTTGCAATATGGAAAATGGAAGGAAAGAGATTTGTATCCATTCCTACATATACCCTCAATGCAGGGCTTGGCATCATTATCATGCCGGCACTCCTTATACTCCTATTATTCAAGAAGAGTACATTGGCGCCCCTTATTGAGATGGTTGGTACAACAGAGTATGCCCCCCTTATCCCAATGGTGTGTGCGACAATGATGGCCTGTATGGTAAGCATGGACTGTGGAACGGCTCCAAGCATGTCTTTGGAAGGTAAGAGCATCTGGATACTCCAGTCGTCACCTGTGGATCCAAAAACAGTGATGAGAGGTAAGATAGATTTCCACTTCGTCCTCAATGTGATTCCAGCCTTCATACTTGCATTCTTTGGCTCATTGATCCTTGGATTCGGTGCTTTGGATACACTCCTGATTGTGGTCTACACTGTGGCCTTCACTTATCTTATATCAGCCTTTGGAATGATGATGGGAACCATAAGGGCCAATGTAAACTGGACTAACCCGGTTGTGCCTATCAAGCAGAGTATGGCGGTGATGATCACCCTCTTCTCAGGCTGGATCCTCTCGGTTGTCTATCCTGGAGGCTGGTACCTGATGCGGTCCGTTGTTGATCCTATTGTCTGGAAAGTGGTTATGACTCTGTTGATAGTAATAATGGATATACTTTCTTATCTCTGGTGCATGAAAATAGGTATAAAGAAAATAAAAGAACTTTGAGAGTGTCCTTCGGGGCACTTTCATATTCTTCTCTGTAAGAATAGAATCCAATAAGAGGAATTAAGTATGGTAATGAGAAAAGATGTTCCTGTAGAAGAGACCTGGGATCTCAGTCTCATCTATAAGACAAAAGAAGAATATGAAAATGACAGAAAGAGAGCGGAGAAGCTTGCTGAAGAAATAGCAGGAATGAAGGGGAGTCTGAACACTCCTTCCAATATATCCAAGGCTGTAGATAAGTATCAGGAGTATTTGGAGGTAATTACACTTATCATCAATTACTCGGATCTAAGAGCCAGTGTGGACTACTATGACGGCGAGGCCCAGAACAACGCATCCTATGACAGAATGCTTCTTTCAAAGCTGGAAGGCATGATAGCTTTTATGAAGGTTGAGATAGCAGCCAATGACGAAAGCGTTATTCTTGAAGCCTCCAAGATCAATGGAAGAAACAGAGGATACCTTTTGGATATCATCAGGGAGAAACCCCACACCCTTTCAGACAAGGAGGAAAAGCTTTTGTCAAAGCTTTCTCCTGTTTTGGATACTCCCTACCAAGTCTATAATATGACGAAGCTTGCAGATATGGTGTTCCCTTCCTTCCAGGTGGATGGAAAGGAGTATCCTATGGGATATTCCCTCTTTGAGGATGATTACCAGTACCACAAAGACACAAAGATAAGAAGGAAAGCCTTCAATGTCTTCTCTGAAGAGATAAAGAAATATGAAAACACAACTGCAGCTCTATACAATGCACAGTGCCAGAAGGAGAAGATAGAGAGCGAGATAAAAGGTTTTTCTTCTGTCTTTGATTATCTTTTGTTTCCACAGAAAGTGACAAAAGATATGTATGACAGGCAGATAGACTTGATCATGAAAGAGCTTGCACCCCATATGAGAAGGTATGCAAAGCTGAAGAAGAAGGTCCTTGGTCTGGAAGAGATGACTTATGCAGATCTTTTGGTTCCCCTTGATTCGGATTTCTCCCCGTCCGTTACTTGGAAAGAGTGTGAGGAATATGCTTTGGAAGGCCTTTCCATTATGGGACAGGACTATAAGAATATGGTCCATGAAGCCTTTGAAAAGCGCTGGTTCGATTATGCCCGCAACCAAGGTAAGAGCACCGGAGGCTTCTGCGCCTCTCCTTATGGCAAGGGCTCCTTCATTCTCTTGAGTTGGAATGGAAGAATGAGCGACGTCTTTACAGCCGTCCACGAACTGGGGCATGCAGGTCATTTCAGGGCTGCAAATTCCAATCAGTCCATTTATGACACTGATGTCTCTTCCTATTTTGTTGAGGCTCCAAGCACCATCAATGAGCTGTTGTTGGCCCATACCCTTTTAAAAAAGAGCAGTGACCTTCGTTTCAAGGCCTGGGTCTTGGACAATATCATCAACAATACATATTACCACAACTTCGTCACCCACCTGTTGGAAGGAGCTTATCAGAGGGAAGTCTATAAACTTATAGATAAGGGGGAAAGTGTTCAGGCTGACACACTCAACTCCATATACAAGGGTGTCCTTGAAGCCTTCTGGGGCGATGCCGTCACCCTCACCGATGGAGCGGAGCATACTTGGATGCGTCAGCCTCACTATTACATGGGACTATACTCCTATACATACTCTGCAGGCCTGACAATAGCCACAGAAGTGGTGAAGAGAATAGAGAGTGAAGGGGAGAAGGCTGTTGAGGACTGGAAGAGAGTCTTGGCTTCAGGTAGCCTCTATACTCCAAAAGAGGCGGCAATGATGGCAGGGGTGGATATCTCCACATCAAAGCCTCTTCTTTCAACAATAGAAACCATCGGTGGTTATATTTCACAACTGGAGAGTATCTTTGCCTAAACGTGATGTCTATTCCTTCCCTTTCTCCACAATCTACTCCTTGTTGGTGGATAAGGTGGAGAGAAAGGGAAGAGGGAAAAGGGATGTTGATGCCGCCATCAACTGGCTCTTCGGTTATTCAGAAGAGAGAATTGAAGAAATGGCGCATAGTGATGTTACCTATTCTGATTTTCTTCTGTCCGCTCCCTCCCCCAATCCCAAGAGACTACAAAAAAAGGGCAGGATCTGTGGAATAAAAGTGGAGGAATTGGAGGAAGGGAAAGAGCGTGACATGAGGATTCTTGACCTGATGGTGGACGAAGTGGCCAAAGGGAAGACACTAAAGAAGATTTTCATGGAGGAGTAGAATGGTGATCAGGAGAGCCCTAGAGGAAGACGCAGAGGCTATTTTGGATATCTATACGCCATATGTGCTGAATACAGCAATTACATTCGAATATACACCTCCCACAATTAAAGAGATGAGAAGTAGAATCCAGGAGAGAAAGGAAAAGTATCCCTTCATAGTGTTGGAGGACGAGGGAAAGATTGTTGGTTATGCGTATCTCTCCCCCTTTAAGAAAAGGGAAGCCTACGACTGGTCTGCAGAGACAAGCATCTACCTTGATTCCTCCCTCAGGGGAAAAGGCTATGGCACAGTACTCTTAAATGCCCTTGAGAAGGAAGCGGGGAAGATGAATCTCCTCTCATTGGATGCATGCATTGCTGTTCCAAGGGAAGAGAGCAGGTATCTGACAGACCAGAGCCGACGGTTCCATGAAAAGAGAGGATACAAGACTGTGGCCCATTTCCCATTCTCCGGATATAAGTTCGGAACATGGTTCGACATGATCTGGATGGAAAAGGAAATAGGGGAGCATACTACTACACCAAAGAAGGTGATTTGGTATGGAGATGTAAAGAATAGAGTCTGACCTGGTGTTTTTCTTATTAGATTATACGTAGGTTTGTTATTCGTAAGCGGAGTTTTGATGACTGGTAGAAATAGAAGAAAGAAACAGAGAAAGAAGAGTTACGATATCTATTACACGGGAGAAATGGAGAAACAAAGCAGGGTCCTCCTTTCTACAGCCAAGAAAACCATGGAAGATATGGAGTCCTACTATCCCACGCTTCTGAAAGATAAAAATCCTGATGATCTGAAAGATGAAGTGGAGGGCAGGAAGGAATCCTTAAAAAGGACAAAGAAGAATATACTGAAAGCCTATGAAATGATGTTCGATATCTCCGATGAGCTTTCAGGTAGATGGTCTGATATCCTTTCGGCATCAAAGAAAGGTGGTGGCAGGAGACGAAAGATCAACGCCGATATAGATCTCTTTGAGAAGAAGACCAACCCCTTTGCCAGAGGCATCAATCTATACAAGATAATCTGGATCATCTTCATAGGCTCCTTTGCAGGGGTGATAATAGAAATGGCCTGGTGCCTTTTGAAAAACGGATATGTGGAAAGCCGGCGAGGAATGGTCTGGGGACCCTTCAATTTCCTGTATGGAGCAGGAGCCGCCCTTTTGTCCATTACTCTATATCGCTTCCGTAACCACGGGCAGTGGCTTTCCTTTCTGGGGGGTATGATAGTCGGAAGTGTATTGGAATACTTCTGTTCCTGGGCCCAGGAAATGCTGGTGGGCTCCAGAAGCTGGGACTACAGCAATGTCCCATTTAATCTAAATGGCAGAATCTGTCTTTTGTACTCGGTTTTCTGGGGAATACTGGGTGTGGTATGGATAAAAAGGATTTTCCCTATGGTCTCCGCCCTTATTCAGAAAATTCCACGTAAAATCGCAAAACCTTTTACGTGGCTTTGCGTAGTTTTCTTTATAATTGATTTGTTGGTGTCTGGAGTGGCGGTCTGGAGATGGTCAAAGAGAATG
>JALFRH010000192.1 GCA_022785155.1 Spirochaetales bacterium | reverse complement strand
TGTCTTGAGCGCTCTTTGACATAGATAAAGTCTTCATCGATTCCTGTAGCCTTTTCTGTCGCCCTTACCAGTTCTCCAAGCCTTCTCTTTGCATCTTCAGGATCTATTGTATCCGGAGCTGCGTATTCACTTACTACTACCCACTTTCCCATGTAGATATCGATGGAAGCAGAATACTCAGGCATGTCTGCATCATATATTCTGTAGCATTCTACGCCTTGCTCTTTCATTAAAGGAGTAATCTCCTTAAGGTTCTTCATAAGACGGTTATAGGCCATCTCTGCTCCAGGAGTAAGAGGCTCAGCCTGTCTCTGTTTCTTCTTCTCAAGAGCCTTCTGCATCATTGCCTCACGTTCCTCATCCGTGAAGATGTGGTAGTGGGCTGCCTGACACATTATACCACCGTTGAAGAGGGTGTTTGTCCTATCCGGCTTCATGTCTATGTTGGATAAAAGCTCGCTGTTTCCTGTAAGGATTGTAGCATCCCAACCTTTGAAGACATTCTGCAATACCTTTCCTGTGTTTTCATATAAGAGATCTATGTCTCTTACTGTCATCCTCTCTCCATATGGAGGGTCGGTGACAATGCATCCCTTTGATACTGGAGGCTTCTCTAGTTTCGTGAAATCCTGGACGGAGAAAGAGATGAAATCATAGACTCCGGCCTTAAGGGCTGCAGCCTTGCTGATCTCAACTGCAGTGCGGGAAATATCGGAGGCGAAGATGGAGATGTCCCTCTCGTCTATTGCTTTCCTTCTTCTCTCTTCAGCCTCTTCCACAACTCTGTCAAAAGCTTCCTTGTCGAAGTTTGGAAGACTTTCAAAAGGATATGGCTTCTTTCTCAAAAGGCCTGGAGCTGTATCGGTGGCCATAAGGGCTGCTTCTACAGCAATAGTACCTGAGCCGCAGAAAGGATCATAGAAGGGAAGTGGGTTTCCATCGTTTACGCTTTTTCTCCACTCGCTTCTTCCGATGAGGGCTGCCGCCAAGTGCTCTTTCAAGAGTGCTTCAGTCTGTTCCCCTCTATATCCTCTCATGGAGAGGTTTTCTCCTGAGAAGTCTACATACCATTTTACTGTGGTATCTTCAATGTGGACATGGACTGTAAGATCCGGTTCATGGATTTCAATATAAGGTCTTTCTCCATTGAACTTTTCCCTGATTCTCTCGACGATTCCGTCCTTTACCTTCAAGGCGCCATAGTGGCTGTTGGTGATGTAACGACAGTTTTGTGTGGTACATGTAACTTTAAGAGTCTTTGTAGGATCTATATATTCTTCCCAAGGAAGCATGGCTGTGGCTTCCTCGAGCTCTTTGTCCGAAATGATGTCGTCATCAACAAATAGTCCCATAAGAAGACGGGAGCTTATTCTTGTTTCAAAACAGAATCTATATCCTGTTTCCAGGGATCCTTCAAAATCAACGCCGCTGGGAGTAACCCTTACTCTCTCAGCTCCGGCTTTTCTGGCCTCTTCGGCAATCAAATCCCCTTGGTTTGCCGCACTTGTTGCAAAAAATATCACTTTTCCTCCGTAAAGAGCGCTTCCAATTCGCTCTTTTCAAATTTATATTCAGTGCCGCAGTTGAAGCACTGTAAGACAAGGGGGAACTCTCCCTTGAGTATTTCCTTCTTTTCATCTTCAGGAAGGTTTTTCAAGTATCCTTCGAATCCCTTCTTTGAACAAGGGCATGAGAAGCCGATAGGTGAGGAATCCAAACGCATTACTCCAAAAGATGAGAATTCCTTTTCCATATAATCCTTCAATGTTCCTCCTTCGGATATGAAGGTTCCTATATCTGAAATGGAGGATGCCTTGTTTTGGAGAGATGTAAGCACATCGTCGCCGCAGCCAGGAAGCGCCTGCATAAATAAGCCTCCGGCTCCCCAGACTCTGCCAAGCTTATCGAAATGGACTGACAGGGCAAAGAGGGATGGTGTCTCCTGGGATTGTTTGTAATAAAGGGCCAGGTCCTGGGCCAGATGGCCGTATTCCATCATTATCTGGCCTGAAAAAGGAGTCTTTGCTCCTTCAAGTATCTTGGTGACAGTCAAGAAGCCAGGACCATAGATTTCATTTGTGTCCAGGCTTTTTAGCTCATGGTCCAACACAATAGGGTTCTGTAGGAGATATCCTCGTACTGCACCGCAGGCCCAAGCTTCGATGCTCATTCCCTTTACAGGGCCTCCACACTCTATTTCCAGCCTGATTCTGTCGTTACCTTTGACTTCGGAAGAAAGAAGGGCTCCTGCAATATATCCTTGGCCGAGCATATATGTCTCCAACAAACCTGTATGGTGGTTGGCTCTCATTTCATTTATCATCCTGGTGGCAGATACGGCGCTTACCCTGACTTCACCGTCTGCAATAAGAAAGACTTCTCTTTTATCGTCAGGAAGAGAAGAGATGTGATCAAGTAGTTCCTTGTCTTTTATCTGTTCTTTTATCATACCTTATATTGTAGTGAAAGATAGGGCGTAGTGGAAGGGAGAGAGTGTGTTTTTCCTACATAGAGCTTCTTGATTCTCCACTCTTTTTCCTTTCCAATCAACGTTTTATCCTTTTTGATTTGTTTTTATTTACATGTAAGGAAAGCCTGTGAATTATTTCTGTTCCTGTCCTTTATTTCGTAAACAATTCCAATGGGGCGTACAAAAGCCATCCAAATCCATGTTTTTCATACATTCTTCATTTTTAATACAAGAAATAATGTTGTCACCAAGACTCTAAGTGGGTATCTTTTTTTTGATATCCCAAGTAAATGAGGACAAAATGAAGAGAATAGCATTGTTCATTTTTTTGTCACTTATAATAGTGTCATCAATATTTTCTATAAGTCTTGATGAGATTATAAGCGGAGCAAAGGAATTAAGCCCTACTTATCAGAATATGATACTTTCCTATGAGAATTCCCTGATAAATATCAGGAGTCTTGAGAATAAAGACAAGATAGGTGTATCTGTTTCAGCTACAGTCAATCCACTATATGAAGAAAGGCTTCTGAGTGAAGAAAAGGGAATGAGTGCATCTTCATCCGCCATCCTCACTCTACCCAATAATGGAAACACAACCCTTTCCTTGGGAGCAGGTGTTACAGCTTTATATGACGGATCTTCCACTGTGACAACCCTTTCCTTGGGAGCCTCCCATGTCTTTGATTTTACAGGATATAACTCTTCTGATTCCGAGGACCTTACCCTTGCGTCCACAAAGTATTCGACGGAGCTCTCAAAAAACACATCTGAGCTTAACTTTGAGAAGACTGTAATCAACACAGTCTCCGCCCTCCTTGGATATGAAAAGAACATAAAGAAACTGGAGAAGAGCTACAACGACCAGAAGGCCCTTGTGGATAAAATGGATACTCTCGGCACCTATTCCACCACATCCACCACATACATAAATGCAGTGAATGTGCTGAATCAGTATGAAGCGTCCCTTGAATCAGCCAAGAAGCAGTTTGAAAACGCCAAGGCAAACTTTGAGAAAGTAAGCGGTATGGAGTGGACGGAGTTGGATGAGCTTCCGGAACCTGTATTGGATCTCAAGGTCTATGATAACGGGAATACTTCCGTCCTTTTGAAGTCATTAAGTGTTTCTTCAGCAGCTGAAAGCTATAAGGCCCAGCTTGCCAAGGAGAATCCTATGAACCTCTCCCTTTCCGGCAAGATAAACGGCAGTATCTCAGATACATCCAGTACATCCATTTCAGGGACTGTGGCCTACACTGGAGACAACTGGTCCCTTTCTGTTGCTCCTGGAGTATCCATAACAAAAGACAAGACCACGCCGTCTGTAACCATTTCGGGAAGCTGGTCCAACGGAGGCACCCAAAATACCAATGACGACGATACCTTGAAAGCTGCATCAAACAAGGTGCTGTCTGCAGAGAATGATTATAGAGATGCCCTTTCTTCATATTTCGAAGACGCCCAGAGCCTATCGCTGCGCATTCTCTCCTGGCAGGCAAGTTACTCCAACTCGAAGGCCGCCCTTGATTATGCAAAGATGGTATATGAAAATGAAAAAGCGATGTATGAATATGGCTTTTCAACGGAAAAGGATGTAAATGCCGCCCTTCTCAATGTCATTTCCGCTGAATATGATTTGAAGACTACTATTCTCGACGGCCTTTCCTTGGAAAGGGACCTGAAGATATTTGCTCTTTAATGGAGATATAGATTATGGACGATAACAAGAAGAATGAAGAGGCTCTCAGCGAAAGCGAGATCCAGGAAAAGAAACTTAGGGCTGCAAAGGCTGCCAGAAAGAGAAAAAAGAGAATCAAGAGCATAATTGGATGGCTTGTGGTCATATTGATAGTCTCCCTCGTCCTTATATGGTTTCTTAAAATGAAGAAGGACAGTGAAGCCCAGATAGAGGCCCTGAAGAATAGAAACACCCAGGTGGAAGCTGTGGTGGAGAAGAGCGTATACAACAGGGAGATAGATATCTCTGGATATGTGGTTCCTTACGATACCCTTGAAGCCAAGTTCAGAAGTACAGGTGCAGTTACAGGAGTATATGTAAGCGAAGGGGATTATGTAAAAGAAGGCCAGATTCTGGCTACAATCGACGATACCCAGCAGAGAATGAACCTTCAGGATATCGAGAACCAGATTGCCGAAGCCAGGCTTACAGGTTCTGTGAAGACCTTGGAAATCTTGGAGATGAGGAAGAAAAACTACGAAAATGCTTTGGATTATACTACCCTGAAGGCCAACTTCGACGGCGTAGTGTCCAAGGTTGACGTAGTTGTAAACGACTACTTCGACGCCGGTTCCAGTGCTGTCACCATCATAGATAAATCAAGGCTTAAGACCACCATAGAAATAGATGAAATCGATATGCAGTATGTTTCTTTGGGACAGAAGGCCGTTCTCCACTTCGATTCCGTTCCAGGAGTGGATGTGGAGGCCTATGTCTCCTATATTCCTATGACAGGTCGTTATACTACCCAGGGAATCGGAGTAGTGGACGTGGAGTTGACTATAGACAATCCTCCTGAGTCCCTTATTCCAGGCTTTACATTCAGTGGAACACTCTCCTATGACGGAGACGTGGAGATGCTCCTTGTGCCATCCTCGGCTGTAAAGACAGGTCGTGGCGGCCAGACTACTGTAACTGTAAAGAATGCTGATGATACCACAAGCGAAAGAAAGGTCACTGTACAGTATCTTGGTGAAGGTATGTCACAGGTGCTTTCAGGACTGAAGGAAGGGGAAGTGGTTGTATATGAACCAAGTTCCTCCAACGCTTTTTCTATGATGATCGGGGGAATGATGGGAAGATGACACAGAAGCCTGTAATACAGCTTATTGATGTCAGACGCTATTACCTTGTAGGTGATTATCTGGTCAAGGCCCTGGATGGTGTTTCCCTTTCCATTCCAAAAGGTTCCTTTACAGCCATTATGGGACCCAGTGGAAGTGGAAAATCCACCATGATGAACTTGATCGGATGCCTGGATACTCCTACTAGCGGCTATATCACGATAGGTGGTGAAATGACCAACGGTATGAATGAAACCGAGTTGGCATATTTGAGAAACGAGAAAATCGGCTTTGTCTTCCAACAGTTCAACCTCCTTGGAAAGATCAATGCCTTGGAAAATGTCATGACCCCTATGACATATGCAGGCATTCCACATAAAGAGAGAAGGGAAAGGGCTGAAGAGATGCTGGAGAAGGTAGGGCTGAAAGATAGGATGAAGCATCTTCCTTCAGAGCTTTCAGGTGGTCAGAAGCAGAGGGTGGCCATAGCCAGGGCTTTGGTCAACGACCCTGATATTCTTTTGGCCGATGAGCCTACAGGTGCCTTGGATAGTAAGACAGGAAGTGAAGTCATGGGACTGTTTCAGGAGCTTCACGAAGAAGGAAGGACGATCGTCTTTGTAACCCACGACAGGAAATTGGGGCTCCAATGTCCGTCCCAGGTTATGATCAAAGACGGAAGGATAGTGGAAGGCGATGTTTTTAGAGAATCTTAAGCTTGCTTTCGGCAACATGTTCACCAATAAAATGAGAACCCTTCTCTCCTTGTTGGGAATAGTGATTGGAGTAGGGTCCGTAGTCACTATAATGAACCTTGGTGAAAGCGTAAAAAAATCCATCACCGACAGCATGAATATCGGCGGAGTGGATGAAGTCGTAGTAATGCCTACAGGTTCCAACAACATCTTTTCTGAAGAGTTTGCATATTCTTTCAGCGATAATGTCATTGGAATAGAGAGTGTATCTACATATGTAAGCACCAGCGCTACTCTCCGTAACGGCCAGGAGACCAAAAGTGCCCAGGTCTATGGTGTCACATCAAACTATTTCGATTCTTCCTCCACTGAACTGTTGTATGGAGATTATTTTACCAGAGAAAGCAATCTCCAGAGGGAACAGGTGGTGGTTTTGGGTTACGATTTGGCCCAGGATCTCTTCCCGGGAGGAGGTGCAGTAGGCTCTTATGTCTCCATATTCCGTTCCCAGGCCAAGCAGTATAGAGTCGTGGGTGTCTTGGATGATTCCTCTGGATCCATCAGCGGAAACACCAACAACTACGCCTTTATTCCATTCAACACCTTCGACCAAAGGCTGAAGAAGGTAAGTGCCGTATCCCAATATACTATAAAGGTCCAGGAAGGATTTACTGCCACCAATGTAGCCGAGGATGTGAAATCCTATCTGTCCACAGTGGCCTCTTCCAATGATTTTTACGTCTCCTCCGCCCAGGAACTGGTGGATATGACTGAATCCGTAACAGGATATTTGACCACATTCCTTGCTGCCATAGCCGCCATTTCCCTTCTTGTAGGTGGAATAGGAATCATGAACATCATGCTTGTCACAGTTGTAGAGAGGACAAGGGAAATAGGAATAAGAAAGGCCTTGGGGGCCACGCCTAAGACTATCAAGGCCCAGTTCCTTGTGGAGGCTACGGTGCTCTCCCTTTTCGGGGGAGTGATAGGAATACTATTTGGTGTGCTTATAAGTTATATAGTCGCTTATGCCGTAGGTTGGACCCTGTACTTCTCTATATGGGCCATTGTACTGTCCTTGGGATTCTCTTCAGCCGTGGGCATCTTCTTCGGCTGGTATCCTGCTGCAAAGGCTGCAGCCTTGGATCCTATAGAAGCCTTGGCTTACGAGTGATGAAAAATGGAAAAGGTGACTGGAGAATCCTGGTCGCCTTTTTTGATATACGCCATGTTTGTTTCAATGGGTTATGAGAAGAATTAACAAGAATTTAACTTAGGATGTATTATTTACTTTTTTCTTTATGTTAGTCTTTTTCCATGGACTTGTTGATATCTATAGTTAAGATAATAGGTTCTGTAGGGCTTTTCTTGTTTGGTATGCAGATATTGTCTGAAGGATTACAGAAATCTGCATCAGGAAGGCTTAAAAGAACACTTGAAATGATGACAGGTAACAGATTGCTATCTGTTATTACAGGTTTCTTGATTACAGTTGTCATCCAGTCGTCATCAGCCACTACCGTCATGGTCGTGTCCTTTGTAAACGCAGGGCTGATGAATCTTTTTTCTGCAATAGGAGTAATATTGGGTGCAAACATCGGTACTACAGTCACCGGCTGGATAGTCGCCCTCTTGGGATTCTCTGTAGATATAACCATACTCTCCCTCTTCTCCATTGCAGTCGCCCTTCCATTTCTTTTCTCAAAGAAAACAAAAGGTAGGGATTTTGCAGAGATATTCATGGGCTTCGGCCTTCTCTTCATTGGTTTGGAGTTCATACAGGCCTCTATGCCTGATATCTCCTCCCATCCCGAGATCCTCTCATTTTTATCGCGGTTTGAAGATGGTTCCGTTTCTTCAATACTGCTTTGTGTCTTTATCGGCACTATTTTGACAGTAATAGTCCAGTCCTCCTCCGCTTCCATGGCAATTACAATCACCATGGCATACCAGGGATGGATTGGGGTATGGACTGCTTCCGCCCTCTGCTTGGGACAGAACATCGGTACTACTGTAACAGCTTATCTTGCCTCCCTTGGAGCCAGCACCAATGCCAAACGCGCTGCACTAGCCCACACGTTGTTCAATGTTGTAGGCTCGGTGCTGGTTCTTTTTTTAATGAAACCAATGTTGGGTATAGTGGATTGGATTACAGGTGCAGAAATATTCACCCTTACAGAGAGTGAGATGCACAATGTACTTCCTACATTCCTCGCTTCCTTCCACACACTCTTCAACGTATTCAATACAATTGTCTTCTTCCCCTTCGTCAAACCCTTTGCTTCACTTATCGAGCACATTATTCCAGATAAGAAGAAGGAAGAGGACGACCATTACAAGTTCAAATATATCGCCGGTAGGGCTGAAGCTCCCGAGTTCTATCTCATTGCACTGAAAAACGAAGTCAAGAAGCTTGGCTTGTTGACCAAGGATATGTTCTTTTCCTGGGCTTCCCTTTCTTCTTCGGATAGTCTGGATAGTGTCGGTGATGAAATACTTCAGCTTAAGAAGAGGGAGGAAAGGGCTGACGAAATGCAGGATGAGCTTACTTCCTTCTCCATTTTGATGCTTCAGAACTCACAGAGCCCTACAAATGCCGATGAGCTGCATAAGATCATCAGGGTCATTGATGAATTGGAGTCCATTACAGATAGCATCTACAATCTTTCAAAGCTGACTGAAGATAGATTTGGAAAGGGTATCGTATTCTCCAAGGAAGAGAGGGAGGAGATATCCGGATATAGAGCTCTTACAGGTGATTTCGTATCCCTTGTTGTAGATAACCTGGATACAAACAAAGATGATATCTTATCATCCTCCGTTGTATTTGAAGAGAAGATGGATAGTGAGCATAAGCGTCTCTCCAATGAAGTCCAGCTTAGATTGGAAAACAATAAAGGCGATTTCAGGACTCAGCTTCTTATTTTGGAAGTGGAGAGAAACCTTGAACATATAGGTGACTATCTCCTCAATATCTCCGAGACACTCTCGGGTGGCAAGTCTGCAGACCACGAAGATGAAATCAATTGAAGGGTTTTATCAATCTAACCTTGAATTTATATAATCTAAATTTATAGAATCCAAGTATGAAAAAATATATTGCCGTTTTATTGTCTTTGTTTATTGTCCTGTTTTGTGCAAGTGCCCAGCCTGTTGTTGAGGAGACTGAGGCCGTCACTCTCAACGTTGCAGCCTTGAAGGGCCCTACAGCCATGGGTATGGTAAAGCTTATGGAGGATACAGGAGATGAATACACCTTCTCTCTGGAGGGTTCTCCTGATGCCATAGTTCCTCTTCTTGCAAAGGGTGAACTGGATATAGCAGCAGTGCCTGCCAATCTTGCTTCCATCATCTACAACAATACCAAGAATGTAGAAGTCATTGCAGTCAATACCCTTGGAGTTTTGTATCTGGTGGGAAATGGCAGTGAAGAAATAAAGAGCAGGGAAGACCTCTTGGGCAAAACTATCTATAGCGCCGGAAAGGGTTCCACTCCCGAGTACGCCTTGGAGAGCATTCTTTCTTATCTCTCCCTTGAGGACGGAAAAGACGTCTTCGTTGAATGGAAGAGCGAGCATGCAGAGTGCGTAGCCTCCCTTATTTCAGATCCGGATAGCATTGCAATGCTTCCCCAGCCTTTTGCAACATCGGCTTTGATGCAGAACAAGGATTTCTCGATCATCCTTGATCTCAATGGACTCTGGGAAGATATTACAGGCAGCCCTCTCATTACAGGTTGTCTCGTTGCAAGAAAGGATGTATTGGAAAACCATGAGGAAGCTGTCCTGTCTTTCCTTTCTTCCTATTCAGAAAGCGTAGATTGGGTCAACGCCAATAACGCAGAGGCTGCTGTCCTTATTGAAAAATATGGAATAATCAAGGCACAGATAGCTGAAAAAGCTCTTCCATACTGTAATATAGTGTGTATGAGAGGAGAAGAGATGAAGAAGGCCCTCACTGTCTACTATAACTCTCTATATTCTCTTAATCCAAAGAGTGTAGGTGGAAGTATTCCTGGTGAAGAGTTGTATTTCTGAGAAAAAAAGAAAGATATATTTATTGTCGGGCATAACCTTCTGGATTCTTTTCTGGTGGGTTATGTCCATATTCGTAGGAGAGAAACTCTTTCTTCCTTCCCCGTTTACTGTCATTAAGACGATGTTATTTCTATTGGGGGAGAAGGAGTTTTGGTCCGATATATCCTTCTCTGCCGTAAGGGTCATAATTTCCTATGGCCTTTCTTTTGTTCTTGCTTTGGCCTTTGGCGTTGTTGGAGGGTGCTATGAAAAGGTCGATATCCTTCTTTCTCCCCTAGTAAAAGCCATGAGGAGCATACCCGTGGCATCCATAGTCATATTGGTGCTTCTGTGGGTCAAAAGCAGGAACCTCTCTCTTGTGGTCTCTTTTCTTGTAGTCTTTCCTCTTTTGTATGAAAGTGTGTTGTCGGGAATGAGGAATACCGATTCCCTGTTGCTTGAAGCGGCGGACAACTATGGAATCAAAGGATACAGAAGGTTAAGGTACATATATCTTCCTTCTTTGTTTCCATATTTGGAAAATGGAATCAAATCCAGCCTTGGATTATGCTGGAAAAGCGCAATGGCTGCAGAGGTCATAGGCCTTCCTTCCCATTCCATCGGCTCAAGGTTGTATGAAGCCAAAGTCTATTTGGATACACCTTCCTTGTTTGCATGGACAGTGGCTATTGTATTATTGGCCGTGGTTTTTGAGAAACTGGCGTTTCTTCTTTTCAGCTTGGTGAAAAAGAGGGTTATGAAATGAAGATATATATCAAACGCAAAGCCTTCGGCGACAACCTTCTTTTCTCCGATTTCTCTCTATCTATAAAGGAAGGGAAAACCTCTTTCCTTATGGCACCATCTGGATGGGGAAAGACCACGCTCATAAGGATCATGGCCTCTTTGGATAGTGAATACGAGGGATATGTGGAGCCGAAGGCAAATGGAAATATAGTCCTATTTCAGGAAAACAGACTGGTGGAGGATATATCTGTCCTCTCCAATCTATTGGCTTTAGGTCTGGGTAAAGACAAGTGTCTGGAGGCCCTGGGAAGACTGGACTTATATGAAGACAGGTATAAGAAAGTATCCCAGTTGTCTGGAGGGATGAAAAGGAGAGTCGCACTATCCAGAGTGTTGTTATTGTCTGGAGACAGATACTTTCTTGACGAACCCTTTGCAGGTTTGGATGATGAATCTAAGAGAAAGGCTGCCCAATATATAAAGGAGAGACTTAAAGGCAAGACTCTGGTTGTTGTAAGCCACAACAAAGAAGACAGCATGCTTCTTGATGCTGAAGATATTATTATTCTGGGAGAGTAATATGGAAGAAAGAATTGAAGAACTCATAGAGGCTGTAGATAAGTTCTATGGAGAGAACGGAGACAAAGACAGAGCCCATACCCATAGAGTCTGGCTTATAGCCAAGACCATTGCAGAGGAAGAGGGCCTCAGTGAAGATAAAAGAGATATAGTGGAGAAGGCTGCTGTGCTTCACGACGTAGCCTGTCCTCTCTGCCGCTCTCTATATGGCAAGGCTGAAGGAAGAATGCAGGAAGTCCACTCCAGAGAAGTCATAGAACCTATCCTCTCCATCTTGGGCTGGAGCAACGGGACCAAGGAAACACTCATTGCCATGGCATCCCGTCATCACACATACTCTCCTTCCGACCCGGTTGAGGATGTGATTTTGAAGGAAGCCGATGCCTTGGTGAACCTGACGGAAGCCGAAAGCTTTGATGTAAACCAGGCTATATGGTATGGGGCCAATGTATTTCGCACCAAAACAGGAAAGTTCCTTTTGGAAAAACTCATAAGGGCCAACCTGGAAGAGGGCGAAGAAATATAGAATTGGAATTGAAACACAAGTATAGTAAACTCAAATTATGACGAAAGAAAAACTTCCAAAGTGGGACCTTGAGTCCATTTATCCAAGTGTATTATCTTCCGAGTTTTTGGATGATATCGATTGTATTTATAAGAAAGCTGAAGAGCTGAAGACAAAGAGTGCAGATGAAAACCAGTCCATCCTCTCCATTCTCTCCCTTTATGATGAAATGAGCGATGTGGTGGAGAGTGTAGGTAGTTTTGTCTACACTTCCTTCTCTGTAAATACTACAGATAGAGACATAACTCTTGCCATGGGAAAGGCCGAGAAGGCTCAGACAGCCGCCAGTGATGCTGTAACTGTCATGGTATATAATCTCTCGAAGCGCAGGGATGAATTCTCGGATCCCTCTCTTGAGCCATATGCCCTCTTCTTGAATGAGGTCAAGACGGATGCAGAGCATATGATGAGCCTGGAGGAAGAGGCCCTGGCCAACGAAATGCTCCAGGTCTCCGCTTCAGCTTGGTCTAGACTCCAGGAATCCGTCACAGCCTCCATTGCCGACGGGGACAAGACCCTTACTCAGCTTAGGGGCATGGCGATGGACAGCGACAGAAGTGTGAGAAAGAATGCCTATGAAAGGGAAATAAAGATCCTGGATGCCAATAAGACGGCTATAGCAGCTGCCCTCAACGGAGTAAAGGGAACGGCATTGCTGTTGGAAAAGAGAAGAGGCTGGGCGGATCCTCTTGATAGATCCTGTAATACAGCCCGCATTTCCAGAAAGGCTCTTTCCGCCCTTATTTCGGCCCTGGAGGAGTCTCTTCCTATTTTCCGTGATTACCTTAAGACAAAGGCAAAGCTTTTGGGCTTGGAGAAACTGGAGTGGTACGATATGTTCGCTCCTGTAGGGAATGCATCCATGTCCTTCACTTTCGAAGAGGCGAAGGCTCTCATTATAGATGCTTATTCCTCTTTCTCTCCTGAAGTAGGGGCTTTTATCAAGAACGCCCTTGATTCCCATTGGGTGGATCCTGAAGCCCATGAGGGAAAGATAGGGGGAGCCTATGATATCTTCTTCCCTAAGAAGAAAGAATCAAGGGTCATGATGAACTGGGAAGGCACCTACGATAGTGTCTCCACCCTTGCCCATGAACTTGGGCATGCTTACCACGACAGCGTGGTAAAGGATTATCCTGCTTCCCAGAGAAGCTATCCTATGACTCTTGCCGAGACTGCTTCCATTT
>JALFRH010000139.1 GCA_022785155.1 Spirochaetales bacterium | reverse complement strand
GGAAGACTGCTGAAACAAAAAAGCAGATGACTGAAACCGAGTACTCTCAAAATAGAGAAGCCATCAGAGGCATTTCTGTTGTAGAAGCATATGCTGTGGCAAACTCAGAGAATGCAGAAGCATCTTCTAGGGCATTAGAAGGAGACTTCAAGCTTACTTTTAAGGATGAAGAGATTTCCAGTTCAGTAATAATCTCAAAGCTTAAAGAAAAGGCAAAAGGAACAGAAAATGAAGCTGAAAAAGCATTCTACGACACCCTTTCTTCCACTATTCCTCCTAACTTTACTTTGAAAATAAAGAATGGCTCTTTTGTAAATTTCAAAGTAAATAACGATGGATTTAAAGTAGTTTCTTCCTTGAATGTAACTATCTTCATCGGTGATAAGACAATAGAGATTGAAAAAGACGCCGACGAAAAATGGATTGAAATCGACGGTACCTTCTTCGATGACTCTGAACTGGAGAATATGCTTGATAGAGCGGAAGACGCAGCAGAAGCCATTAAGGATTTCTTTGACAACCTTCCTGATGCTGAACTTGACCTTGATAAAAAAACAAATGGTGAAGAGCAGAGTATAGAAATAACAGTGAAAGATAAGGACGACGAGATAACAATAAAAGGAAAAACCTCATTCAAAATCACCGATTCCAAAGAACTCCTCATCTCCATTCAGTTTACTTATACCGAAATAGATGATGGAAAAGAAGAAGACAAATTTGATATCTCAGCCTCATTCAACTTAGACCTTGATTCATTGAGTCCTAAAGAAATAATTGACTTAATTGTTCAAGGAAAAATAAATATTAAGGACTTAGGTGATATCAACGTAAAAATAGATGGAAAGGAAGTATGGGTAGAAGCCTTCCTGGACGAAATTGACTGATGTCTAAGGGTCATCTCCACTAAGGGGATGACCATTTTTATAGTACGACCTGTATCAAGAACATATAGAAAAGAGTACCGGATGCAATGGACAATAGAGTATTCTTCTTCCATAGATAAACTACCGTTGTAACCAAGAGCCCTAGAACCTCAGGAATGGCAAAAGGATAAGACAAGACCACAGTATCTTTCAGGGCATAGACCAAAATCATGCCAAAGACGCTGGCAGGTAAGGCAAAACCAAGATAATCCAAGGCTTTGGGAATCTTCTTTCCCTTGAATATTATAAAAGGAAGGAATCTTGTCAAAAGAGTGGCAACAGCTGCAATGAGGATTGTTACAATCTGATAAAACATGGTCATTGTGGTGCCCTCCCCTTTTCAATTTCTTTTCTAAACAAAAAGAGGAAAACCAATATCAAGACCATGGATGGAATAAGAAATACGCTTTTACCAAAGACCAAAAGGGAAAGAAGAGTTGCAGACACGCCTATTATTCCACTTATCCTGTTCTCTTTCTTCTCCATGGCACGAATGAATATGACACAGAACATAGCTGTCATGACAAACTCCACACCTTCAGAATACTGGGAAAGGACACCGCCGAGAACAGATCCTGCCGTAACAGACAGAATCCAATAGCATTGGTTCAACAATGACACAAAGAACATGAACCAACCTTCATCTATCCCTGGAGGAACCGGCGTACTGCAGTTGACTGAGAAAGTCTCGTCACACATGGAGTATATGAGATAGATGCTCTTCCAACCTCTTCCTCTGTACCTTTTCAGCAGCGTCAGGCCATAGAATATATGGCGGGCCTGGACCAAAAGGGACAAGAAGAACACAGATATAGGCTGAAAGGGGGCAAGAAGCATCGAGACAAGGAGAAACTCCAAAGAGCCCCCAAATACAACAATACTTGTAAGTGTGGGATACCAAACAGGAAGGCCTGAGGACCTCAGGTATATTCCATATCCCATTCCAAGAACAATAAACCCTGCTAAAATCGGTAGAGTGTTTGGGAAAGCAGCCTTTAAAGCCTCTATGGCTTTTTTATCATTCATAGTAATTCCTGTAAGGAAAGACTAACCAATGTAAAAAACTAAATCAACAGCCCTTTTTCAGTTTTACCTCAAAAACAGAACCTTTCCCTTCTTTGCTGTCTACGCTTATCTCTCCCTCGGATATCTCAATGATCCTTTTCACCAGTGACAAGCCCAAACCATTCCCCTCTGTCTGATGGGATGTATCCCCTTGATAGAAGCGATCGAAAATATGGGCCATGGCGCTTTCAGGGATACCTACGCCTGTATCCTCTACACGAACCCTCACTTCCTCCTGGTCTTCTTCAAGGACTACAGATATCCTTCCTCCCTTGGGTGTGAACTTTACGGCATTACCTATCAGGTTGTTCCATACCACATCCAACAAATCCGGATCCGATACTATCATCACATCATCTTTTACCGATGCACTGGGCATTATGCCCTTCTCTTCGCATATATCCACGAAAGAAAGGAAAGAAGAGGCAATTCTGGCAGAGAGGTCGAAGAGCTTTTTCTCTGGGTATATTTCCTGGTTCTCAAGTTTGTTCAGTTTCAAGATATTGGATATAAGATTGGACAATTTCTTTACGTTCTTGAGGATCATGGAGATTCTCTCATTCCTCTCCTCCTGGGAAAGGGAGGGATCCTGAAGAATCTCGCAATAGGCTGAAATGGTTGAGAGAGGGGTCTTCAGTTCATGGGATACATTTGAGATGAAGTCACTCTTCATAGTCTCTGAAGACTCCAATTCCTTGGCCATTTTATTTATACCGTCAATGATTTCATCGTATTGATTAAAGGGCTCGAATCTATGGAAAGGCTGGATCCTATAGGAGAAATCCCCTTTGGTTATGGCATCAACACCCTTCATTATTCTCTTTACCTGTCTCTTTTCCCCAAGCCATGAACGAAGAAGATCCTGGGCTACAAATAAAAAAGAGAGAAAGAGTATATTCGATAGTGTAAGCATCGCCCTATGCCTTATCATCTCCTCAGTCATATTCAAGCCATAGAAAAAAAGGATCATGCTGATACCCAGAACTATTGAGCAGCACAAAAAGGAACCTATGGCGTTTATTACTACACGCACCAATTGTTTTCTAGCCCTTTTCTTCAAAGCAACACCGCCTTATATCCCAGTCCATGTACAGTCTGAATCTCAAAATCCTTGGATAGGGAAAACTTATCCCTCAGTTTTGTTACATATACATCCACAGTCCTGGTGGAAGAAGTGGTCTCACTATCCCAAAACTCATCCATGATGGCTTGCCTTGAGAAGGTCTTTTTGGGATAGGAAAGGAGTTTGAACACAATATCGAACTCCCTTGGAGTCAAAGAAATCTCCACTCCGTCCACATAGGCGCTTCTCTCCTCCCTGTCGAGGACAGTGGAGCCGATGACCAATCTCTTCGACTGGGCTATACCCGTGCGCCTTAGAATGGCTTTTATACGCATTATCATCTCATCAAACTCTATGGGCTTCACCATATAGTCGTCGATGCCTAGCTGAAAGCCTTTGTGCTTACTTTTTATATCATCCAAAGCGGATATAAAAAGAAGAGGAATGGTGGGGTTTACGGATCTGACTTGGGAAGCGAACTGGAAACCGTCGGTTCCAGGCATCATTATGTCACAGATAATCAAATCAAAGACATTCTTATATATGGCATCATAAGCTATATCTGCACTCGGAGCATAACAGACATCATAACCATTTCTACTTAGATAGGTTTCAACAGCCTTTGAAAAGTCCCTGTCATCATCAACTATAAGAATCTTGAACATTTTCTCCCCACTATTCTGTTATGATTCAATTTCACCAATATTTCAAGAAAAAGAGAGCTCGAATAGTCGATGCATTAGATGGCAAAGAGAAAATACATCAGACTATCTTCGAGCTACTCTTGCGGGAAGGCAGATTCCCGCCCATTCATTTATGGATGGCAACATCAGTAAAAAAATAAGCTTTAATTGTTAATGAAATGTTTTCAATATTTGTAGAGTAAAAGAAGAATGACGGCCTTCATTAGGGGAGAAAGACCGTCACTTGAGGGGAGATTGTTTCGCTCTTTTGTGTATCAAACACATTTGACAATTTAAGTATTGCACGACACTATGTTGAAGTGATACAGACAATGTGAAGATTGTAAGGAGTTTTCAAAAATGAAACTATTAATAGCCTCAGATATTCATGGTGATTATAAAAGAGCAGGAGAAATATACGAAATCTGGAAGAATGGAGATTTCGATGAAGTAATACTTCTGGGGGATTTGTTGTATCATGGCCCCAGAAACGATCTCCCGGAATTCTACAATCCCAAAAAGGTAATACCCATACTGTCCCAAATGAAGGATTCAATCTTGGCCGTAAGGGGAAACTGCGATGCGGAAGTGGACCAAATGGTATTGCCCTTCCCTATTCTGGATGAAAAGAAGGAACTGACTGTTGACGGCAGGAAAGTAATCCTTGTCCACGGCCACCATGAAATTGATTACACAGGATACGATGTGGTGATGTCAGGCCATACACATATCCCGGTGTTGGAAAAGAGAGGTGCCACTCTCTTTCTAAATCCCGGTTCCACCACAATTCCCAAGGGAGGAAGCAGCGCCTCCTATGCCATATGGGACAATGGAAAGATTGAAATAATCTCCCTAGATGACGGAAACGTAGTCAAAGAATGGGAATGACATATCCACATAGAC
>JALFRH010000126.1 GCA_022785155.1 Spirochaetales bacterium | reverse complement strand
GGAGGAAAAGAGTATGAAGAAGGTGAAGACAACCAAGGAAACGCTTCCACCGTTGCAACTGAAGTTTCTTCTGCAGTCAAACCATAGGATTATAAAGGCCGCACCCAAGGCAGTGGCAAAACCATCCAGAACCAAGATTGTATCTACGATGGCATGTATTTTCTCAAAGAAACCCAACGCCACATATATGATAATCACTGCCTTAGCGACACAGGAAAGAATCCTATCGTCTCTAAGAGAAATCCGATTCATTGATCTACCTTCCCCTGGCCTTCCCCATTACCATCCAATTATCCATATCACGGATCCATGACTTGAAAACCTCTTAGGATAAAGAAAATATTAACAGATATAGGAGACAAATCAAAGCAAAATGTTAATAGGAAGACACAACACCATCTTTGTTCTATTACAAAACCAGGATACCTATAGCAATCAGCACGGCAAGGATGAGAAGTGTGGATAAATAAAAACGGAAAAAAGCCGAGGAGCTTTTGTCGTTTAGTCTATGGATCACTATATAACTATCTACAGGAATGGAGACCAGGATAAGAGTAATGGAAACTGCAACTGGAATTGAAAGAAAAGATAAAGTGCCTGAGAGTATTAAATTCAGTGCAATGACCATTACGGCTTCCAAAATCGGCTTCCACCGATCCCTATGGTAATCACCCATGGCATCCCTGAATACAATAAGAGTGGTTCTTGAAGAGAGAAGAAAGAGTTCTATGGACAACAAGAGAGGAAGCTCTCCTCCTATTATGTTATCTTTTCCAAAGGACAACTCTCCGAAATAACTGCCGAAGAGAAGGAAAGCCAAGGCGGCAGAGAAGGATACAAAGAGATTATACACGGCCATCTTTCTAAAGAGGCCAAAGGTATTCTTTCTTCCTTCCACAGCATAGTGCTCCCCCACTATTCCGGTCACTGAGTTCTGGAATATCCAGAATATGGTCATGAAAGCATTGGAAATCAGAAGAAGATTGGAGTATCTGCCCCCAAGAGAGAAACCGAACAAAAGATTCACTGCAATGACCTCATAGGTGCGGAAAAACAGGCTGCCGAACCTATGGGAGAACATACTGGGCATCAAGCCCAAGAGATACTTCTCCTCTTTTTCATCCACCACACCCTTGTTTTCATCAATCCAAGTGCATACACTTCCTGCTTTATAAAAAAGAAGGATGTAGGAGACAATGACGGAAACCATGGATGCAAAAACATAGAGGGTGAAGTTTCCAGTAAGGGATATTACGATTATCTCCGACAGAGCCCCCAAGGTACGTCCCATGTGGACATACTTTGAAACGATATCGTTCCTGCCTGAAGCGTTGAGGGCAAGGACCCTCCATCCCAAATAGTACTGGGAACACTGCCCTAGGAAATAGAACAAGGCGGGGACCATCAGACCTTTGGGGCCGAAATAAAACAGAGACACAAGAAACAGGAGGGACGACATAAGAAGAGAAACCAGCAGATAGTATCTTCTTGCCTCCCTCAGAACTCCGTTTTTCCTACCCTCATCCTCCCCTCTCAGGGCCCTGGCCATGAAACTCGTCAAAGATGTGGCAAGACCTGAATCCAAAACGGAGACAAAGAGGAAGACATTCTCAAAAAGAGAAGTGTACCCCACATAATCGACAGACATATATCTGAGGAAAACTATTCTCGATATATATAGTGCAACTCCCGAAAGGAGGGAGAAGACTGAGCCTGACAAAAAGTTTCTCAAAGCTTGGGGGAATCGGACCTTTCTATCCATGTCATCATCCTTTTCTCGCAGACTCAAAGCTTTTTCTAAGCTTCTCTCCGAATATTGGAAGGGAAAACCTGCCGACACTCTTCTTCGCTTCTTCCCCAAGCTTCTTTCTCAGTTCTTCAGATGAGGCCAGGATTCCGGCCTTCAACACAAAGTCATCAAAGGAATTGAAAGTCATTCCGTTCCTATTATTGAGAAGATAACCCTTCAATACAGCATCGTCCTTTACAAGAAGAGGCATACCGCTGGCCATGGCCTCCACATAGGAAAGGCACTGGGTCTCTGAAAGGGATGCACCTACATATATTTCACCGATTCTATAGTATTTCCACACTTCATTTCCTGACACTTCCCCACCAAAGACGACCTTATCCTCCATTCCAAGCCTCTCTGTCTCTCTCTTGAGTTTCTCTTCCTCTTCCCCTCCTCCAATGAAGATAAGCTTTGCTCCAGGGATATCAAGCTGGGAGAAAAGGGAAAGGACCTGATCCAAGCTCTTTTCCTTACTGAGCCTACAGATGGAGACAAAGACTATATCGTCGTCCTTGAAACCATATTTTCCTCTCAGGCTCCTTCTTTCCTCCTCATCCATATTCTGTGAAAAAACATCGAGATCCAGGCCCACCATAATCCTATCTATTGGAATTGTGATGCCATAGGACTTTACAAGGGAGTAGATTTTATCTGAAGAACAAATGACCCTCTTCGCCTTTCGTACAAGAAAAGGAACTACAAAGGAGGCGAAGAAGTTCCATATCCTTACAAATCTTGTGAAATGTATTGCATATGCATTGAAGTCGGTGTGGAAGGTATGGACAATGGGAATATTCAGTTTTTTGGATATCTTCGAAGCAAAGAGAAAGGAAAAAAACTCATTTTGGGAGTGTATGATATCAGGTTTCCACCCATATATCTCTTCCAAAATATCATCCCCCAGGGCCAGGGAAGCGTAGGAGTCTTTATAGAGGGAGGGGAAGTTGGACCTTATATACCAACACTTACTCTTTTGATCCCAATAGGACTTCTTGTCACATCCAATCGTCAGCACTCTGACTTCATCACCAAAAGCCTCCAGTGCCTTCATTTCATTCAGCACTGCAGTGGTGACCCCACATTGGAAAGGTAAATAGAACTCAGTAGTTATGAGTATACGCACTAACTATCCCCCGAGGGCATTTTGCATTAGAAAAGAAAAAAACACAAACAAAAAATCTTACAACCCCTCTCCATTTATTATAAAACCATGTATTGCCAAGAAAAAAAAGCTTCAATTCCCCTCCACAGGATTAAAAACAATCTTTTGTCCGGTATATATCTTCGTTGACAGTGGTTGCTAATAGATGATAATTTAGTCGAAGGTGCCCTTTTGTGGCGCCAATTAATTATTTAGTTTCTAAAGGGGTCCTAATATGAGTGACGAAGAGAAGGCTTTGGAAATGCCTGTAAAGAAAAACGACAAAGACAAGAAGCCAAAGAAAAAAAATGTCAAGAAGTCTTTGGGCTGGATCATCGGTGTCGTCGTTCTGATCCTCATCTCTCTCACATTCGTCCTTCCGTCAACTATGTTCTATGGTGATTCTTCATCTGCAATCAGTTTCGGAAAGTATGATGGAAAGAGCATAGATTATACATATGATAGTTATTTCTACTTCCAGCTCCAGAACTATTACAGCTACTATGTCAACCAGTATGGTGCTGAAATGGCAAACAACTATTCATACAACATTTACTACTCAGCCTACCAGAGCGCACTGCTCCACGAAGCTTTGAAGGAAAAAGCAGACAAGGCAGGAATCCAGGTTTCCAGTAAGAGCGTTTCAGACGCTGTGGTCAAGTCTGGTTTCTACTCTGACGGTACTTCTTCTTTCAGCCAGGAAATCTACAACCAGGCTACAGACATGCAGCATAAGCAGATCGTCACATGGATGAAGGAATCCATTCCTACAGACGAAGTGGTGGACGCTTACGCTTCTGCAAAGGTAAGTAAGGGTGAGACGGAGTTCATCTCTTCCCTCAGCGCCGATGCAAGAAACTTCGAGTTCATCGCTCTTACAGGTGACATGTACCCGGATACAGATGCAGCCGCTTACATAGATTCCCACAAGGATCTCTTCCAGTATGTCTCTTTGACAAGAGTGACTTACGCAACTGAAGCGGAAGCTACAGCAGCTCTCGAAGCAATTGCAACCGGAACAAAGACAATGGAAGAAGCCATTGCGGAATCCATCGATTCCTCCAAAGAAAGCAACGGAAAGATCGACAAGATTTACCGTTTCTCCTTGGATGGATACTTGGCAAACACTTCTCCAGACAGCGCATCGGAGATCTTCATGGCTGAGGAAGGCACTTCAATCGGTCCTGTAAATACTTCCGAAGGTTATACTCTCTTCTTCGTAGACCAGGCAGCTACAGATTCAGATACAACCAATGCATCGGATCTTTTTGCAGCAAAGAGCTACATCACACAGTATGACAATGAAGTAATGAAGGCTTACTTGGAAGGTAAGGCAGCTGAAATCAGCGCAGAGGCAAAGGCTGACTTCGAAGGCACAGCTGAAAAGTATGGCCTCACAATCAACACGGTTTCTTCTTCTGCAGAGAACCCTGGTGACAGCCAGTACATTGCATCCTTCAACTACTCGGATGCCAGCTACACATCCACTGGTTCCATTACAAATGGATACATCTATTCAGCTGTAACTGCAGATCCATCCTTCTCAGACAAGTTGTTCTCCTCTACTTTGGGAACAGTTTTGGATCCTGTATATACAAACAATGCTTATATCATCGTTCGCCCAATGGAGGCTACAGGCAGCACAAGCTACCTCTCAAGCATGGTTTCCAGCATGTATTCATCCTATGTCCCTACACAGTCCCTCACAGACTACCAGAGCTCTGTCCTCAACTCAGACAAGGTTGAAGACAACTTCATCTCTGGCTTCTTGACGGCAGCTTACGGTGTAGGAGCTACAAACTAATAGAACCGAAACTCTCGAGGCTCTCAGAAATGAGGGCCTTTTTTATTCTCCCTTATTGTTCTATATTTCTTTTTATGGAGTATTTAGTCAAAGACGAACCATCAATTCTTATAGATAAGCAAACCGGCAAAGGATATCCTTTCTCTGCAGAGGAAGAAGTCTTCGTCATAATCGATAACGACGCAAAGTCCATGATAAGCTTCGATTTCGAGAAGAGAAAACTCTCGGCAAGATGCATAATCAGAGTAATCGACTATGAGAGGGGAAAAGTCTCTGAAGTAAACGCAATCACTCCTAAATTCAAAATCAAAAGCACCTTCGCGCAAAAACCCTTCGGAGACAGCGACATAACCTTTCTCGGAGGAGGATTCACAGCCTCTGCAGTATCAAGAAACGGAACTATAGGCATCATAGCTTCAGCTCCTGAAATATCCCTACCCAATGGAGACAAGGGCTTGAAGATCGAAGCATATCTAGCTGCAGACAAACAAAGCAAGTCCTTCAACTATCTTCTCTCCCATAACAACAACTCCGAATCCCTCCATACCTCCATAACAAAAGAAATCCACGGAACCATATGGATCGGAGAGAAGAAACTTGAAATAAAAGAAAACACTCTCCAGGGCCGCCATATATGGAAAAGGACCTCATTTCCCAAGAGAAAGGAAAAACCTGTGGCCATAATCTATGGAAAGATGGAAGACAAACCCTTCTCCTCCATTATACTCAGCTATGATAATTCCTTGACTCTTTTCACGGAAGAAAGCATAAAGCGTTTTGACAAAATCCAATGGATAGTAGAGGAAAGCAACACCATCCGCATTACAGATCAAAGGAATATAGATATCAAAGCATCCATCTTTTCCTCCGTCCATGAAAAGCAGGGCCCCCTGAGAAAAGCCAGATCCTTCAGGTACGCTTTGTTCTCTGGCTCCATTCTAAATAAAACCATCATGGAATCTGTAGGATATCTTGAATATCCTGACCGCTTATAATAGACCAAAACACTCTCTTTTGTTACACTCCTCCAGTCTATAGAAGAATTGATAAAATATTATGAGTGAAGAAGAAATCAAAACAACAACATTTGAATCCCTTGGACTGGGGGAAAGAACATTGAAGGCAGTCAAAGCAAAGGGCTTTGAAGAACCAAGCGAAATCCAGGCAGCATGTATTCCTCTCCTTTTGAAGGAGGGTACGGAAGTGGTGGGACAGGCTCAGACAGGAACAGGAAAGACGGCGGCCTTCGCCCTTCCTATTCTTGAAACAGTGGATGAAGAGAAAAAGAGCGTACAGGCCCTGATCCTCACCCCCACCAGGGAATTGGCCCTACAGGTAAGCGAAGAGATAAATTCTCTCAAAGGTGACAGAAAGACAGAAGTGACTCCAATCTATGGCGGAGCCAGCATGGAGATTCAGCTGAGAAAGCTTAAAAGAGGCGTCCAGATTGTAGTGGGGACCCCGGGAAGAATTCTGGACCATATAAAGAGAGGAACACTGGATTTGTCAAACCTTGTCTTCATGGTTTTGGATGAAGCCGATGAAATGCTGGATATGGGCTTTATCGAAGACATTGAGGAAGTATTGAAAAACGTTCCTGAAACAAGAAGAATGCTTATGTTCTCAGCTACGATGCCTCCTCAGATCCAGAAGCTTGCAGAGAACTTCATGAAGAACCCTACTCTTGTCAGGACCCAGAAGACAGATGCAGCCACACCTCAGGCAGACCAGATATACTTCGAAGTCAAGGAAGCGGATAAAATAGAGGCCCTTACAAGAATCATAGACAGGGACCCCGACTTCTATGGAGTAATCTTCTGCCGCACAAAACTCCAGTGCGATGAAATAGGCCATAAACTCCAGGCAAGGGGCTATGATGCAGAGGCCCTTCATGGAGATCTCTCCCAAAGGGAAAGGGAGACGATACTTAGAAAGATGAAGGAAAGAGTCATCAGGATACTTGTAGCCACAGACGTTGCAGCTAGAGGCCTGGACATCCAGGATCTGACCCATGTAATAAACTACTCCCTTCCCTCCGATCCGGAAATATACATCCATAGAGTCGGAAGAACAGGAAGAGCAGGAAAGGAAGGTACGGCCATCACCTTCATCACACCTTCAGAGGCCAGACGTTTCTCTTATATAAAGAAGGCAAGCAAGTCTGAGATCAGAAAGGAAGAGATTCCTACTCCAAGGGAAGTTGTGGAAAGAAGAAGGGAGCTTATAAAGGAGCAGCTGTTGTCTGCATTGGAGAAGGACGGCGGAGAAGAGTACAGAAGTATATCCGAAGGTCTACTGGAAGATAACGACCCAGTGGATGTTCTTTCTTCAGTACTCTCCCTTTTCTATAGGGACGCCCTGGATGAAAGCCAGTATAAAGATATCTCTGTAGGAAAAAAGAGAGAAAGGACAAAGAAAAAATCCAATGCCGAGACATCTTATACAGACAGAAAGAAGGAAGACAGGGAGAGGCCTTATGACAAGATAAAGACTCCAAGTATGGATGACGAAGGCCTTACAAGACTCTTCATTGCCAGGGGAAGAAACGATGGTCTTACAAAACGTGGACTGGCAGATGTCCTTATAGATCAGGCAGGAGTGAAGAACGAAGATATCAGAGATATCCAGGTTATGGAGGATTTCTCTTTCATCAACGCCCCCTATGATGCGGCTGAACATATTCTCAGGATCTTTGGTAAGAGCAGAAACGGAGAAAAGCCTATCATCACAAAGGCACGTAAGGATGAAAAGGCAAAGAAAAAGTCCACTGAAAGCACTTCAAAGAAAGAGACCGTCTCCAAAACAAGGAAAGATAACGGTCCTAAAAAAGAGAAGAGGACCAGAGATTATTCAATGGAAGAGGCTGAGTTTTTGGAGTATCAGAGAGCTTGGAATGAAGAGCGGGAAAGAAAAGGAAAGGGACGAAAGGCAAAAGCTTCTTCATCAAAGAAGGCAAGCTCAAAGCCCAAGTCAAAATCCAAGAGAGGTAGACGATGATAAATGGAGCCTGAAAAGCTCCATTTTTTAATCAGATATGAGTGAAGTCATCGTATTTATTGCTGAAGAACTTTCGCATAAATCCGTTTTTCTTCTTCAGCATCTTGGAGCCTCTGGTTATCTTGCATAGGCTCATGGACCTATCCCTTGCAATATCCCTTTGGCTCTTACCCTTATATAGGTCATCCATCAAAAGATAACGCTGGACCACATCCTCCATTTCTTTATCTGTAAACATATCCTCAATAAAGGACTTCAACTCTTCCTTATCCTTTATTCCAAGGACGATGTCCAATAAATCCTCTCTACCCTTTTCTGCTTCAGCTGCCGGAGAAACCTTTTCA
>JALFRH010000125.1 GCA_022785155.1 Spirochaetales bacterium | reverse complement strand
ATCCTAAACTGTGGTATCGGTTTGTTGACACCACCTGTAGGAGGAGTGCTTTTCGTCGGTTCAGGAATATCAGGTATATCCATAGAAAAACTCACAAAACATACTTTACCTTTTATTGTTGTTATGCTTGTAGTCCTGATTATGATATCATTCATACCTGAGCTCTCTCTTGGAATACCGAGAATGCTGGGACTTGTGAGGTAAACGATGGGTAAAAAGAAGAATGTCCTTATGATCTGTACAGATCATTGGGCTGGTTCATATTTCAGACACTGTGGCTGTGATGTATATACTCCGACCTTGGATTATCTTGCTGAAAACGGAATTGAATTCAGGAACTGCTACAGTGAGTGTCCTGTATGTATTCCTGCAAGAAGGACACTTATGACAGGCCTTGTACCTCGTCACCATAAGGATCGTGTATATTCAGAAAGCATGGAGATGCCTGATGTCACAACCTTGGCCCAGTGCTTCAGAAATGATGGATATCAAGCATATGCTGTAGGAAAACTACATGTGTATCCTCAAAGGAATAGAATAGGTTTTGATGATGTAATTCTTGCTGAAGAAGGTAGATATGAGTTTGGTGAAACAGACGATTATCAGATTTGGCTGGGTGAAAAGGGCCACGTAGGGGAGGAATTCATGCACAGCATGGGAAACAACAACTACCTTACCCGTCCTTGGCACTTGGATGATGAACTCCATCCAACTTCTTGGGTCACCAGGAATATGATGAAGATGATCAAGAGAAAGGATCCCACCCGTCCAGCTTTCTTCTATTGCTCCTATATGGCTCCACATCCTCCTCTTGTTCCTCTTCAGGTTTATCTTGATATGTATAAGGACAAGGAACTTCAGGAGCCCTATGGAGACGATTGGCCCGATTGTTACATCCTCAAGGCATTGAGATACCCTGGAAGCCAGTATTCAAAGGAAGAAGCCATAAGGGCTCGTAAGGCCTTCTATGCTCAATGCACTCAGATCGACTATGAGATAAGGCTGCTTATCGGTACACTGAGAGAGTGCAACCTCCTTGATGATACTATCATCGTATTCCTATCAGACCATGGAGATATGCTCTTTGACCATAATATGGTGGCCAAACGCCTTATGTATGATAATTCAGCAAGGATTCCTTTGATCATTACAGGAAAACCTGCGTTGGAATATAGAGGAAAGGGGTATGAAGATAAGCTTGCAACAATGTCTGATGTAATGCCTACCTTACTTGACATGTGCGGCATCTCTATTCCTGATCATGTAGATGGATTTCCTCTCTTCAGTTCCAATAAGAGAGAATATATCTACGGGGAAGTAAGCAACGGAGAAAAAGCTACACGTATGATAAGGAATGAAAGATACAAGCTTATCTACTATCCGACAGGAAATGTAAAGCAGCTTTTTGATATGGTAAATGACCCTCATGAAACCCATGATCTATCAGGAACAGATGAATATAAACCTATTCTTGAATCAATGGAGAAGACCCTTATTACTGAGCTCTATGGTTCTGACCTGGATTGGATCAAGGATGGAAGACTAGTAGGTGTCGAAGCACCGGCGGAATTCCAGCCTAACCCCGATTTCGGCCTATATAACCAAAGAGGATACCATTGGCCTCAGCCCAAGGGTTATTCCAACAAAGGGAAGAATGCATAAATAAAATAGATGGTATTTCATACTCTCCTTTTTTACTTCTTCATGAATTTTTTGCATAAAAAAGTACATTATATTTCTTCTCCATCTATTGACATACACTTGGATTGAGGCTTAAATATCATTAGTTTCATTAAAGTGATTTAAAGGGACCGGCTTGCCGAGTCCCTTTGTTTATGATGGAGGGGTATGCTTACAAAAGAAGCAAGTTCCAATGAGCTCTTTAAGAATGTGGCTCAGTGTATCAAGACCTTGGATCTGGACACTGTCGAAGTGACACAGTCAAGGGATAAAGGCTGCACCAACATGCGTGTAGTGTTAAGCAAAAGGGAAGGGGAGATAAATACTGATGACCTGGAGAAGGCATATAATGTGATTTATCCTATGTATCAGGTTCTTTCCCAGGATAGAGATTTGAATCTTGAAGTATCTTCCCCTGGAATCCAGAGAAACCTTAAAGACGTCTATGAATTTGAAGTCTTCAAGGGAAAGACGGTGAGAGTGTACTCCACTTTCTATTCTTCATATATAGTGGGAAAGATCGATTCATCCGACGATGAAAGCGTCACCCTCACTTCCTATACCATCGAAGATAAGAAAGAAAGTGGCGAAATTATAAAACTAAACTACGATACTATTGCAAAAGCTAAGCTTGAATGTATTTGGGAGGAAAAGAATGATTGACCTTACTAGTGACATTAGAGATATGATGGCGCAGAAGGATATGAGCCTCAAAGAGGTTAAATCCATTATTACCGACATGCTCAAAAGTGCATATAAGAGAAAGTTCGGCACAGATGAAAACGCCGAAGTCAAATTCTTCACAAAGAAGAAGGACTCTTCAAGAATCTATGTGGATATTTTGTCCAAGAAGACTGTTGTTGAAGAAGAGGACTTCTTCAATGAAGTGACGGAGATTCCTTATGACGAAGCTGTAGTTCTTGCCGGTGATGAGGTTGAGGTTGGCGATACTCTTGAGATTCCTCTCAATCCTAGGACTTTCGAATACTCTGCTGTCCAGTCAGCCAAGCAGAGAGGCCAGCAGGTATCCAAGGAAATGACGGATGACAAGACCTTCATCAAGGCGAAGTCCATGGAATTCACCCTTGTTAAAGGTGAACTCAAAAAGATTGGAAAGAACAACTCCGATTGGCTTGTCGATGTAGGTTTCGGTGAGGAAAACCTTGCTGTCTTCCCACTTCGTGGCCAGTCTCCCAGAGAGACCTATGACATGGGGGATACTCTCAGATTCTTTGTTGAAAAAGTCGACAGGGGAGATGAGGTCATTACAAGAGATACAAAGACAGGTAAGACAAAGAAAAAGAAGAGAGGAGTCAAAATCAGCCTCTCCAGAAGCTGTAAGGAATTCGTCAAATGTCTTTTGGAAGCTCAGCTTAGGGAAGAAATCGATAACGGCACAGTAGTCATCAAGTCCATTGCAAGACAGGTCGGCGTAAGAACCAAGGTTGCTGTAGATACAAAGAAGAGCGATACAGATCCAGTAGGAGCTACAGTAGGTAAGGCTGGATGCAAGATCCAGACGATCACCAACGAAATTGCAGGTGAAAAGATCGATGTCGTAAGATACGACGAAGATCCAATCGTCCTTATTGCCAATGCACTTACTCCTGCCCAGGTACAGAGAGTCGTGGAGATCGACCCTGTATCAAAATATGCAGTTGCTATTGTGGACGATAAGGACCAGGGCTTGGCTATCGGACAGAATGGTGTCAACGTCAAGCTTGCCAAGACTCTTTGTGACTGGGTCATCGATGTAAAGACAAAGAGCCAGTTCAATGAAATGGATCAGACACAGCTTATCCATGAAACAGTCGGTTCTCTCTTTAAGGATAATGAAGCACCATTGGAGAATGTGGAGGAGAAGGAAGAGGCGGTCAAGACTCTTACCAACGAGGAAATCGGTATTGCTGAAGGTGAAACGCCAATCTCAGATATCGGTCTGGATCCACATCTTGTGAAGAAGCTTCATAACGCAGATATTTGGTCCATCGAAGAGTTCTTCGATTACACAGATGAGGAGTTGCTTGAAAGAGGTATTTCAGCAGAAGAAATCGAGGCTGTCAAAGGCAGCGTAGAGATTGTAACAGAGGAAGAAGAGGGGGATGGCTCCTTCGAATGCCCTGTTTGTCATGAAATTGTTCCTGCTGGAAGCACTTCTTGTCCAAACTGTGGTGCAGAATTTGAGTTTGAGTGATATAGTTTTTAAAGGTTCATATGGCAGAAGATAATAAGAACATCAAGGTAAACATCATCAAAAAGTCAGTTTCTCCGGAACCAGTGAAAAAGGCTCCGGAAGAAGTTGTTGAAAAGAAAAAGGTTGTTGTCAAGCTTAAGACACCTGTAAAACCAAAGCAGGTCGTCAAAGTAAAGGAAACACCCCAGCAGGAAAAGGAGCAGGAAGAACCTAAGAAACCTCTTTCTCCCATTGTGGAAAGTACCAAAGACCGTCAGCCTCAGGATCGTCCTCCTCTTTCAGGTAATCCAAGAATCCAGGGTCAGCAGAGACCTCAGAGACCTGGTGAAAAACCTTATGTGGCTGGACAGAAACCAAAGACTGAACCGCCAAAAGAAGCTAAGAGAGAAGTTATCGATGGTAAGAGCTTCATGGGAAGTACAACTCACAATGTCAACACCAGGATACAGTCCACTATACATAATGGACCTGTAATCATCAGGGCTGCTGAAACAGCTCCAACACCTGAACCTCAGTCTAATAAGCCAAGGGTACAGGGTATTGTGGGTGGAAGACCAACCGGCCAGAAAAACTATGGTCAGAGACAGGGGAACTTAAGACAGAACGGTGAAAGAAACAACTGGCAGAACAGGGACGGACAGAACCAGAAGGACGGCCAGAACTCTTATCAGCGTCAGAGCGGTGGCAGAAGCTATACTCCTCCATCACGTCCTGGTCAGAACAACTCTTTCCAGCGCCAGGGAAACAACAGACCGCAGAATGGTCCTTCCCGTTTCTCCTCTGGTCCTAGAAGTCAGAGCGTAGCTCCAGCTCCAATGGAACTTAACCAGAAAAACGGTGCAAGAAAGACCGGTGCCAATGCCAACAAGAGAAAGGATAAAGATAATAGATGGCAGAAAGATGAAGAGCTTGACTTTGCACTTCAGCAGAAGAAGAAGGTCATGGAGCTCAAGCTTGCCGCTGTTCCTGAGAGTATCGATATCATGGAGAACATCACTGTGGCTGACTTGGCCAAGAAGATGAATCTCAAGGCTTCCGATATCATCTCCAAGCTCTTCAAGATGGGCATGATGGTTACCATCAACCAGCAGATCGACCATGAAACAGCTGAAATCATCGCATCTGAGTATGGTTGTTCCGTACACCTTGTCTCCCTCTATGATGAAACTGTCATCGAGCAGGAAGAAGATAGGGAAGAGGATATGGTTCCCAGACCACCTATTGTCACAGTCATGGGACACGTCGACCATGGTAAGACAAAGACCTTGGATGCCATCAGAAGCACCAACGTCGTTGCTGGTGAGTACGGTGGAATCACACAGCATATCGGCGCTTATAAAGTAAGCGTACCAAATAAGGGTGAAATCGTTTTCCTTGATACTCCGGGTCATGCCGCATTCAGCATGATGAGGGCAAGAGGAGCCCAGGTGACGGATATCGTAGTACTTGTCGTTGCAGCCAACGATGGAGTCATGCCTCAGACAAGGGAAGCCATAGACCACGCAAAGGCGGCAAAGGTTCCAATCATTGTTGCAATTAATAAGTGTGATCTTCCAGAAGCTAATCCTGACAGGGTTAAACAGCAGCTTTCAGATTTGGGCCTCATGCCTGAAGAATGGGGTGGACAGACTCTCTACTGCGAAATCTCAGCTTTGAAGAAGATCGGTATTGACGATCTCTTGGATACAATCCTTCTTCAGGCTGAAATGTTGGAGTTGAAGGCTAATCCTAACTGTAGGGCTGTAGGTAAGGTACTTGAATCCAGAATCGACCAAGGTAGAGGTACCGTTGCAACTGTCATCGTACAGAAGGGTACACTCCATCAGGGCGACTACTATGTAGCAGGTATATACTCCGGTAGAGTAAGAGCCATGTTTGATGACAAGGGAAGAAAGATCACAGAAGCTGGTCCTTCAACTCCTGTTGAAATCATCGGTCTATCAAATATTCCATCGGCTGGAGACCCCTTCCAGGTCACAGAGGACGAGAAGACTGCAAGAAGCATTGCAGCCAAGCGTCAGGAACTTGAAAGACTCGGTGAAAACAGCAGCAGAAATAAGGTTACACTTGAAAATCTCAACGAGAAGATCAAGGAAGGCCAGGTCACAGACTTCAATGTCATCATCAAGGGTGACGTTCAGGGTTCCGTCGAGGCCCTCACAGGCGTCCTTGAGAAGCTCAGCACCTCTGAAATCAAGCTTAATGTCATCAGAGCAAGTGCCGGTGCCATTATTGAAAGCGATATAACCTTGGCTTCTGCATCCAATGCAGTCGTAATCGGATTCAACGTCAGACCAACTCCAAGAGCTCAGGCTTTGGCCAACGAGGAGAAGGTGGAGATCAAGAAATACAATATCATCTATGATGTTGTCGACGATATCAAGGCTGCCATGGAGGGTATGTTGTCACCTGAAACCAGAGAAGTCGAAATCGGTAAGGTTGAAGTCAGAGATACCTTCAAAGTTCCTAAGGTCGGTATTATTGCCGGATGTATGGTCACTGAGGGTAAGATCAAGCGTAACAGCCTTGTCCGCGTAATCAGAGACAACATCCAGATCAGCCAGTCTCTCATTAAGATCTCTTCCCTCAAGAGATTCAAGGATGACGCAAAGGATGTTCTTGAAGGCTTTGAATGTGGTGTAGGACTTGAAAACTGGCAGGATCTCCAGGTAGGCGATATCCTTGAAGTCGTTGAGACCGAAGAAGTAAAGAGGACATTGGAATTCGATGAGTGAGTACAGTCAGGAAAGGCTGGAGAATAAGATACTTGAGACTATCTCCAGCCTCATAGTCAAAGGATCCATCAAAAACCATAATCTCAATACTTTGGTAAGCATTACCAGAGTTGAGCTTAGCCCGGACAATTCCTCTGCAAAGGTTTATGTTTCATACATTTATGATAATGGTGTCCTGGAGAAGTCTGTAAAAGCTCTCCAGAGTGCTTCATCCTTTATTCAGGGAAGACTGGCCCAGGTGATGAAGACAAAGAATACTCCTGTGTTGAAGTTCATAAAGGATAATTCCTATATAGAAGGAGAACGGATAAACAGGCTCATAGATGAGGTGGTCTCAAACGATGGGAAGTGATTTTACTCTTCTCTTGATGGATAAAAAAGAAGGCGTCACTTCTTTTTCATCCCTTTATCCCATCAAAAAGGAAAACAAGGGTAAGAAAGTAGGACACGCCGGTACATTAGATAAATTTGCTTCAGGCCTGATGGTTGTATTTGTAGGTTCAGCCACCAGGCTTAATCCTGTATTTTCTTCTTTTGGAAAGAAATACATTGGAAAACTTAAGTTTGGTGTGGAGACTGACACCTTGGATCCTGAAGGAAATGTAGTAGGTGAAAGCTCAAATATACCAAGTAAAGAAGAAATAGATGAAATACTCCCTTCTTTTCTCGGCAGGCAGCTTCAGGTTCCTCCTTTATACAGTGCACTTCATGTCGATGGAAAGAGAGCCTATCAAATTGCAAGAAAGGGTGAAGAAGTGGATATGGAGCCCAGGGAAATAGAAATATACTCTTTGAGGGCCTTGTCCTATGAGTCCGGAATCCTGGAGTTTGAGGCTTCTGTATCCAAAGGTACCTATATCCGCTCTTTGGCAAGGGACATTGCCCTTAAACTCAACTCTCGAGGTCATTTGATTGCACTGAGACGAACTGAGGTCGGGCCCTTTACTCTTTCTGACATAGGTAAAGACACCTTTACTCTACTGGATAAGACCAATCTATTTTCCACTGTGGTGATGGATGGTAAAAAAAGAAAACTCATCCATAACGGCAGCGGCCTGGATTCATCCATACTTTCAGATACAGACAAAGACAAGCCCTATTGTTTTGTAAGAATTGACGATGAACTCTATGGTATTGGAGAGAAGAACCATAAGTTCAAGTTTCTGACGAGGTTTCAATGAAAGAGTATATTTTCCAGAAACTTCTTGAATCGGGAGAATTAAAAGACAAAGAGGCCGTGATTACCATAGGGGTATTTGACGGCGTACACCTGGGGCATCGGACACTGTTGAAAAAGGTGAAGGAAGAGAGTGGAAGAATACCAGGATCCATCTCTCTCCTCATTACTTTTTCCTCTAACCCGAAGCCTGGTAAATTCAGAAACATAGATACATTGAGATTAAGGAAGGAAGAAGTGAAGAAAGAAGGCTTTGATGCCTTTGTAGTAATTGACTTTTCCACTGAATTCAGTATGATATCAGCTAGTGGGTTTATTAAGATGCTTGCATCTATGATGATCCCAAAAGTTCTGGTGGTAGGCGACGATTTCCGCTTTGGTAATCCCAGCTCTTCCGCCTCAGCTCAAGATCTTGGTAAAATGCTATATGATTTGGGAATGGACACCAAGGTCATTATTGAGAAAGCAATTCTTACGGAGGGTGGAGAAAAGATCTCGTCAACTCTTGTAAGAAGGGTGATAGAAAAAGGTGAGACCGGATGTATTCCGTCTCTCATCGGCCGGAAGTATCGTATCGATTTGATGCCATGCCCTTTCAAATTTGAAGAAGATGCTCTGGTTTTTGGTAGAGATTCAATTCATCAACTTCTGCCGCCACCGGGAGTTTATGAAGCTGAGAGTCTGGATATATCCGGATCAAAGCGTATTGGTTTGTGCAGTTTGGACGATAATTTCCTACGATTCAAACCGATGGATACGGATAACTCGGACTCCAGAAAGGATATTCTACCTTTAGATTCTATATTTTTTGGAGAAAAGAAATGATTTCAGCAGAACAGAAAAGAGAAATCATCGAGAAGTTTGGCGGCAATGCAGCCAACACTGGAGACGCTAAGGTTCAGATTGCACTTCTGACAGCAAGAATCAATGACCTTCAGATTCACTTTAAGGCTAATCCTAAGGATCATGCTTCCAAGAGAGGTCTCTTGATGCTTGTAGGACAGAGAAGAAGACTTCTTGCCTATGTCAAAAACAGAAACATCGATGAGTACAGAGCACTTATTGCAGAGCTCGGACTTAGAAAATAAAAAACATTTGGAAAGCCAGAGTCATCTCTGGCTTTCTGTACTGAACTATAAAGAACAATAAAAGAAAGAAAGAAGGTAATTTTAATGTCAAATGTAACAACAGTATCCGTAAACGTAGGGGGAATCGACCTTACATTCGAGACTGGAAAGATTGGAAAGCAGGCAAATGGTTGTGTATTCGCCCGCTCAGAAGGATCTGTAGTCATCGCAACAGTCTGCTGTGGAGAAGCTCCAAGCGAACCCCTCGATTACGTACCTGTATCCGTTGAGTACAACGAAAAGTACTATGCAGCAGGAAAGATTCCTGGAGGATTTCTAAAGAGAGAATCCAAGCCAAAGGATAAAGAGATTCTTGTCTCCCGTCTTATCGACAGACCTATGAGACCTCTCTTCGACAAAGCATTCGGAAGAGAGATCCAGATTGTTCCGACAGTAGTATCTTCAGATATGATCCATACTCCTGATATTGTTGCAATCAATGCAGCATCCTGCGCTGTAACAATCTCCGACATTCCATTCTATGGCCCGATTGCAGCTGTCAGAGTTGCAAAGATCGGTAATGAATTTGTAATCAACCCTACATTCCAGCAGATTCCTCAGGCTGATTTGGATATCGTAGTTGCCGGTACCCATGATGGTATTACAATGGTTGAGGGCGGTGCCCATGAAGTAAGTGAAGACGATATGCTTGGTGCCATTGCAGCCGCTCAGCCAGAAATCACAAAGATTTGTGAAGCTCAGACAAAAATGAGAGAGCTCTGTGGAAAGGAAAAGCTTCCTTTGATGGAAATCAAAGAAGAAGATCTTTCTTGGATGGAGCCAATCAAAGAATATGCATATCCTCTTGAAAAGGAAGCATCCTTTGTCAAGGGTAAGATGAACAGAGGTAACGCCCTAAGTAAGGTCCACCAGGATGTAATCGAGAAATTCAGTGAAATAATTGATGCAGAGCCAAAGAGATATGACCTTGTTATGAAGATGTTTGACGATATGGAATACAACATTCTTCGTGCTTCTATTCTCAATGACGGTGTCAGAACCGACGGAAGAAAGGTCACTGAAATCAGACCTATTACATGTGAAGTGGGCGTTCTTCCTTGCACACATGGAAGTGCACTCTTTACACGTGGTGAAACACAGTCTTTGGCTGTAACAACACTTGGAACAGTAAATGACGAGCAGCTTTTCGACAATATCGATGGCGAGAAGACATACTCCAACTTCATGCTCCATTACAACTTCCCTCCATATTCTGTTGGTGAGTGTGGAAGACTTACAACAGGCAGAAGAGAAATCGGACATGGTCACCTTGCTCAGCGCGCTCTCGAGGCTGTTGTTCCAAAGAAGGATTCTTTCCCCTACACAGTGAGGGTTGTATCTGAAATCATGGAATCAAACGGTTCTTCTTCCATGGCTTCCGTCTGTGGTGGATGTTTGTCTTTGATGGATGCTGGTGTCCCGATTTCAAAGCCGGTTGCAGGTATTGCAATGGGTCTTATCACTGAAGGTGCAGATTACTCAAGATATGTCGTCCTTTCCGATATTCTCGGTGAAGAAGATCATCTTGGCGATATGGACTTCAAGGTAGCTGGTACAAAGGACGGTATCACAGCATTCCAGATGGATATCAAGATTGCAGGTGTAACACCAGAGATCATGAGAAAGGCTCTCAATCAGGCAAAAGAAGGCAGAATGCACATTCTTGGCATCATGACTTCTGTTCTCTCCGGTCCAAGAGAGGAAGTAAGCCCACTTGCTCCAAAGATCCTTTCACTTAAGGTACCAGAGGATAAGATCGGTGCTGTCATCGGTACAGGCGGAAAGACAATCAGAGCCATTGCTGAAGAGAGTGGTGCGGAAATCAACATCGATGATGACGGAACAGTCATGATCTATGGTAAGAACAACGCAGCTGCTCAGGAAGCAAAGAAGCTTGTCATGGCAATCATCGAAGAGCCGGAATGTGGAAAGATTTATCATGGAACTGTAAAGAGAATCGTTGATTTCGGTGCCTTCATTGAAATCCTCCCTGGAAAGGAAGGCCTCTGCCACATCTCCAAGCTTTCCCACGAAAGAGTCAAGAATGTATCTGATGTTCTCAGCGTTGGACAGGAAGTCGACGTAAAGCTTATTGAAATCGACAGAATGGGAAGACTCAACCTTTCCTACATCGATGCTCAGCCAGGAGCAGAAAACCTTGAGGGTGAAAATGCTTCCAAGGAAGAGAAGAAAGATGACAAAAAGAGAGACTACAATAGAGACAGAAGAGACTATCGTGGTCCAAGAAAGGATAGAGATTTCCACAAAGATAACAAAAAGGAAAACAAGGACGCTGAATGATCGTTGTCCGTTTCAAAAAAACTAACCCTGATGTAACACTTCCTCAGTATGAGACGGATGGAGCATCAGGATGTGATGTAAGGGCCTTCCTTCCGGAGGGCCCCTTGGTCATTCCGAGAGGAGAATGGAGACTTGTTCCAACAGGACTATGTCCGGAAATTCCTAAAGGATATGAAATACAAGTCAGACCCCGTTCAGGTCTTGCTGCCAGAAATGGTATTACCTGTCTCAATACTCCAGGCACTGTCGATAGTGATTACAGGGGTGAGATTAAAGTAAATCTTATTAATCATTCCAAGAGCGACTTTGTTGTTGAAAATGGGATGAGAATAGCTCAATTTGTTGTAGCTAAAGTAGATACAGCTGAATTTGTTGTGGTTGATGATCTTTCACCTTCAAGCCGTGGAGAAGGGGGATTTGGTTCTACAGGAGTTAGATAATGGCCAGATCCACATCAAGACTACTTTCTTCCTATGTATTAAAAGAGTTTCTGAAAAGCTTTTTCGTGGCTTTTTTATTTTTCTTTGCCATTTTCTTTGTAAATACAATCCTTCTTTTGGTGCAGAAAATACTCTTGAAGAACATATCTGTTTCTACAATGGTTGAAATGGTTTTGTTGTACATGCCTCAATTCCTTGTATATACCTTTCCCTTTGCCACACTTACTTCCAGCAGTATGGTTTTAGGTGACATGGCCTCAAGCAATGAGCTCTTGGCCATGAAAAGCCTTGGCATATCCAGTTACCGTGTATATGCACCACTGGTAATTGCCTCCGTAGTATTAAGTGTCATGACTTTTATCACTGCAGACGTCCTTCAGCCTTATACCAGTGTAATCTACAGGGATAAGCTTGCAGTCTTAATGGCTGAAATGCCTACTATGGAGATAGAGAGTAACACCATAAATAGTGTAGGAAATATTATGTTATCCAACGGCAAGGCTGAAGGGAGTGTAATAGAAGATCTATTGTTGATAAGTAAGGATGAAGAAAAATACAATAAGAGTGTATACAGCAGCAAGGGGGAAATGACCATAGTCGATCCCGTCTCCTTTGTCTACTCCCTCGATTTGGATAAGCCATCCATACTCCTTACATCCAGGGACGAAATCAATACCTATGCCTATGCCATGGCAGAAAAGGGTAGGATATATTTGGATTTTTCTTCCCAGGTTCCATCCCTTACTTCCTCAAGTCCCGTGAATTTGTCAAGCAAGGACCTTCTATCCACCATTAAGGAGAGGGACAATATACAGAATAATGATAGATCCTATTACTATAAAGAAAAGGAAAACACATACTTTAAGCTTTCTTCTTTGATTGAAGAATTAGGAAAAAAGAGTGTAGACGACGAATATATCGTCAGTACAATTGACCAGATCAATAAAGAGGACGGATACCTGGGTGATCTTCCAGTAAACTTCTATGGCCAGTATTACAAGAGTGAACTTACAAAGAAGATAGCCTTGTCCATCGCCTGTACTGTGCTGACTCTAATAACCCTCCCACTTTCAAATGTAAGGGTAAGACATGGTAAACTCACAGGATTTGCTGTGGCGATAGTAGTGGCTGTATCATATTGGTATATGCTTTTCGGTGCACAATTGATGATATTCAATATAACATCAAGTCCATATCTATTGATCCTTGCCCCGGATATCTTTATTACCATAATTGCGTTTATACTTCTCTTTATATATAGGAAGGCACGGTAGTGAAGATCTTAGACCGCTATATCATCAAATCCATATTGAAGATAAGTATAGTAGCCATCTTGGTCTTTGCCTTGATATTGGTTGCCGTGGAGCTATTTGGAAGAATGGATTCCATTATGACAGGATCCGTACCTTTTAAAGATATTCTTCAATATGCACTATTATCTGTACCCCAATACTTGATGATGGTTTCATCCTTGGCTTTTTTATTTGGAACCACATACTTTCTTTCCATGCTTAGCGCCAACAATGAAAGAATTGCCATACTGAATGCAGGAATGGGAAGGAGCAGAATATCTCTTCCAATAATAATCCTTGCAATTATAATTACTCTTGTTTCAATCTTTGCCAAAGAGAGGATCATCAACCCTCTCATCGCAAGACACGACACTCTTGGCCAGGAGTTGTTCGGCCTCAGCAGCAGCAATGACACAAGAAACATCGTTCTTAAGGATGACAACGGTTATCTTGTTTATACAAAGAGATTTATTAGTAGTTCCAATACCATTTTGGATCCTGTCATAGTCAAAACTGAAAATGGGAAGATAAAGTCTCGTATAGAAGGTGAAGAGGGATACTACTTGGACGGAGTGTGGAATATCGAGAATGCAAATTGTTATTCTATAGACGAAAGCGGAGTAACCATAACTTTTGAACCCCTTCTTACTCTCAATGACTTTTCCCTTGAACCAGAGTTTTTCCAGTCCGAAAACCTGAATGTAGAGACCATGGGCTTCGGCACTGCTCTTTCCTATCTGAAGAAACTTAAGAACACTTCTCCCCAAGCCTGGCAGGAAAAGTGCACTGATTGGCTCAGATCCCTTTTCTCTCCTTTGGCTATTTTTGTCTTGATGACAGTTTCAGCCACCATGAGTTATTCCATGAAGAAGAATGTTCTTCTATTTTCCATTATTCAATCCTTGTGTATTGCTGTCGTTTATTATGTATGTGATATGGTCTTCTCAATCGCTTCCCACCAAGGGACAATTCATCCCTTTATGTCCATATTGCTTCCTGTAATGATAACAATTGGTATAAACTTTATTATCGATAGATTAGGTAGATTATTATGAGCGGAATTTTCAAAGAAATAAAAAGAGACAAATACTCGAAGGCTAGACTTGGAGTCGTACACTTGCCTCATGGAGATGTTTTGACACCGGCGTTTATGCCTGTGGGCACAAACGGAACAGTAAAAGGTATTCACCACGATACAATAAAAGATATGGGGTATCAGATAATCCTGGCCAATACCTATCACTTGTATCTCAGGCCTGGAACAGAAGTGTTGGAGGCATATGGTGGTCTTCACAACTTCTCCCATTGGAACGGAAACATCCTTACAGATAGTGGTGGTTTCCAGGTTTTCTCCCTTTCTGGTTTAAGAAAGATTAAAGACAACGGGGTTACATTCCAGTCCCATATCGATGGCTCCAAGCATATTTTTACACCAGAAAAAGTTGTTGATATCCAGAAAACCATCGGTTCCGATATAGCCATGGTTCTTGATGTTTGTACTCCTCCTGGAATCGAGCATAGAGCTGCAAAAGATGCCTGGAAAATAACAAAGAGCTGGGCTGAAAGATCCATAGAAGAAAGAAATAGGTTGGGGGAGTCTTTCAGGGGTAATCTCTTTGGAATCGTACAGGGTAACTTCTATGAAGATTTGAGAAAAGAGAGTGCTGAAACCCTTAGTGAAATGGATTTCCCAGGTATCGCCATAGGTGGATTGAGCGTTGGAGAGGAAAGGGAACAGTTCAAGGAAACTCTTGGCTACACAGCCCAATACATTACTGAGGAAAAACCTAGATATGTAATGGGAATCGGCAGTCCCGACTATATTTTGTATTGCGTTGAAAATGGAATAGATTTATTTGACTGTGTACTTGCAACTCGTATCGCCCGTAACGGAGCTGTCTATACAGATGACGGATTATTGACCCTCAAAAAGGCAATCCATAGATTCAACCAAGGTCCGATTGTCGAGGGATGCACCTGTACTGCATGTAGAAATTACAGCGTGGGTTATATGCATCATCTTATTAAATGCAATGAAATGCTTGGTGGAATGCTGGCCACAGAGCACAACCTCCATTATCTCTATGATTTTGTCTGCAGGATCAGAAAAGCCATTGAAGAAGACAGATTCTTGGAGTTTAAGAAGGAATATCTTAAAAGATTCTACAATAGGGAAGATTAAAATAGGCGGCTCAAGGCCGCCATTTTTTAGAACTCAATCTTTTCAATTGACAATATCTTATAAGAGAAGGAATTGCTTCCAAGGGTATAGTTGACGGTCTCACCCACCATATGGTTGATCAAGGCCTCTCCTATTGGAGCATTGATATCGATGATGTTATTGTCTGGATCGCTTTCCCATCTACCGAAGAATGTATAAGTGATCTCAGAGTTATCTTTGGTGTTCAACAGCTTTACCTTTGTACCAAAGCCGACTCTACCGTCAAGGACATCCGACATGCTCATGATCTTTACAGAACTAAGCTCATTGGCAAGTCTCTCATATTCCCTGTCCAAGAATACTTTATGGTCCTTGGCATACTGATACTCACTGTTTTCCCTCAAATCGCCAAGTTCCCTTGCAGTCTTGATTTCGTGGAGAGTATGAGGAATCTGGTTCTCTTTGATATCGATAAGTTCAGCCTGTTTTCTATCGAAACTAGCCTTAGTACACATAAAGCCTCTGTGGACGGAAATCTCCACAGGCTTTTCCTCAATCTCCTTTTTATCCTTGAAATCGAAGGATGGATAACGGGCGAGGATCTGAGCTTTAAAGGTTTCTTTCTCATCATCAGAGAGACCGTAGTTCCAAACAAGATGAGGAGCGATCAAATTTAGTTCAGGCTCTTTGGCGGAGGCGATGAAAGATCTAAGCCTATTGCGCTCAATCAAATCAGTTCTAAGAGCTTTGATCTGTCTTTCATCTCTGGCAACGCCTCTGGCAACCGATGAAAGGGCATTAAGCTCAATAATCACAAAATCATCTTCCTTGATCTTTGCATTCTTCAGATCATCAGCCTTTATGCCAGCTTCGACAAAGGCTCCGAAGGCGATGCCGTTCTCCTTGTAATTGTTGAGACAGCGGGATACATAAGCCTGATACTTTTTGGGGTTCACGCTCTGCATCTTCTTCATAAGCTCTTTTGTAGGATTAGTCGGGAAGATGGCTTCAAGAACTTCATAGGCATTCTTGTCGATCTGGCAAACAAGGTTTACATAGGAGCGTTTATTGTCCTTGCAGCTGAGATTTTCATATACAGCCTTCTTTTGGTTCAAATCAAGATTCTTATAGAGATCGTCGAAGGATACCTCTGAAGCTACAGGAACACCTTTTTCTCCCATGCCTTCTACAACAAGAATAGCTTCTATTCTAGTCGGAATGTCGTTCTTTTCATCTTTGATATATTCAGAGAAATATCTGACCATATCCAGGAAAGAGTCGGAGTTAAGGTCGATTTCAGGAATCTCACTGGCTTCGAAGAGAGTAGTGACACGCTTACCGAACTCTTTATATCCGGAGAATGTTTCATAAGCTCTCTCTTCCATAGTGGAAGGGTAGTCCCTGAGATGATATGTAGTCTTGTTGATTACATCTATATAAGGATTTACAAGGGCGATTGCCTTGATTGACTTGGAAACACCATCCCATTCCTTATCTGACAAAATGGAAGGTACAACTTCGTCCTTCATTTCCTTGATGGTTGCAGTCTTGTCCTGGCTTGAGAAAAGAAGAGTCTTAAGAAGCCATTCATGACCACCATCGCTGTTGATCTTATTCTTGATGGCTTCAGCCTTCTTTCCTTTCTTGATAGCCTTGATGTTCTGGTTGGAGAGGGCCTTAAGGGAGACAAGGGCATTGACTACACTGATCTTGATCTCGTCTCCAGGTCTATTGGAGAACTTCACTGTAAGAATGCCATCTTTGGTAACATCTGTAATAAGACCAACCTTCTTTGTGGCGTTCTGTATGACATAAGTATTCTTAGAATATGCAATATTCTTCTCAAATTCCTCAAGAGCCTTCACAGGATCGCTGGACTTCAGGACATCATACTTTCTGCTTACTTCATTATATCTTGAAGAAGAACCATACTTTTCCTTGAGAATAGAGGAAAGGAGTTCTTTCGTTTCTACATCATCTTTATCTATAACAAGGATAGTTTTGGAGACATCGATGATATTCTCCAGGGTCTTACGTAGTGAAGAAGGGGCAGTTTCAGCTGTAAAGGAGTTCTTCATATCCATCAGATATGACAAAAGCATCTTTGACAACTCTGATGCCAGTGGAGTGAGACCAAGCTTGGAGATGTATGTGGAGTAGAAGGAGTAGTCGCTGGTACCGTTGTCAAGAAGGGACTTGAAGACTTCTCTTGTCTTGACGTTATCGGGTGCATAGAAAAGTCTATTGAGTGTTCTCTGATAGAATATTCTTGCATTCTTTTTGTCACCTTTGGCCTCATAGTTGTCTGCTACCTTGGAAATATAATCCGTATCCTTGCTGTTGCATCTTACATATCTTTCGTAGTAGGACCACATAAGATCCTCATTTCCATTGCTCTTGGCGATTTCGCCCAAGACCACAAGTGCATCCTGGGAATCACCAGCTTCAAGAATTATGGAAGCAATATACTCTGCACAAGGATAGTTTCTCTTTTCATGAAACATGTTCATGAGATTATTCAGACGGATCTGAGCTTCATGCGGATTCATCAAAAGGTTGATTCTTCCTGCAACAAAGGTAAGAAGAATGGAATCTACATTGTCATATTCCATCATGATTGCATCTTGTCTCAGGCTTTCCTTTGCCTCGACTTTCTTTATTTGGAGTATCTCAGAGTTAATCTCTTCGAGAGTTGAAACCTTATAAGAATAGTATGGATTTTTTCCTAAAGCTTTTTCTTCCAAAAGAAGTGACTTCAAGTCAATCATAGTTCCTCCAAAGACAATGACTTCTTAAACGAAAAGAAAGCCCGGGCAGTAGTACTGCTCGGAACACTGTCTCAATAAATTTATTTATTATAATAAATATAGCACAAAAAAGAAAAAAATCAAACAAATGATTTTTATCACCGATAATACCATATTGCGGACAAGGTAATGGCAAAATATAATGAAACCATGATTAAGAACGAGTTATCTATATCACCATCGATTCTAGCTTCGGATTTCTCCAGAGCTGCCGAGGCCTTATGGAGCATTTCCGATTCAGGTTGCAATTATGTGCACTTGGACGTTATGGATGGTCAATTTGTTCCAGATATTACATTTGGCCCCAAATTTATAAAGGATTTGAAGAAAAACAGCGATTTGATCTTCGATACCCATTTGATGATTGATAAGCCTGAGAGAATGATTGAATCATTCATAGACGCCGGCAGCGATATTATCACAGTGCATGCAGAAGCCACTAATCATCTTCATCGCTGTCTGGGCATGATCAAAAGTGCCGGGATATCCTGCGGCGTAGCAATCAACCCAGGAACTCCTGTATCTCTATTGGAAGCTGTCCTGGACGAGGTGGACTATGTATTGGTTATGACCGTCAATCCTGGTTGGGGAGGACAGAAGTTCATCAACTCCACTTTGAAGAAAATCCAGGAACTTGACATGAGAAGAGAGGAAGAAGGTTTTTCATATCAGATTGAAGTCGACGGTGGAATCAACAGGGAGACTGTCAAACTTTGTTATGATAGAGGCGTAACCTTGGCTGTAATGGGTACGGCCTTCTTCAGGGAAAACGATAAGAAGTCCTTCGTACAGGAGATAATCAATTCACTATGAAAGCTGTTATACAGGCTGTGAGAAACGCTAAATGCTTGGTTGAAGGCAGCGTTACGGGAGAAATCGACGAAGGCCTATTGGTATATTTCTGTGTCGAGAAAGGGGACAAGGAATCCATGATCCCCCAGTTTCTTGATAAGATACTGAAGCTCAGGCTCTACAGAGATGAAAACGAAAGGGCCAATTTCTCCATCCTTGACAAAAGCAGGAAGATACTCATCATCAGTCAGTTTACCTTGGCTGCAAATCTTAAGAGAGGAAACAGACCTTCCTTCGATAACGCTGAATCTCCTGAGAAGGCAAAATATCTTTATTTCAAGGCCATCGAATACTTGAAACAAAATGGCATCACCGTCGGAGAAGGGGAATTCGGAGCCCATATGGAGGTTTCATACACAAATATGGGTCCACAAACCTTTGTTTGGGAACTTTCTGGAGATAATTTTCATTAAAACCAGTCAGATTTTCCCAAAATTGCGTTATATTAAATGAAGGAATAATATTATGGCAAAAAATACCACATCATCCGATTTAAATGACGGAAAGAAAGAAGCACTGGAAGCTGCAAGGCTTCAGATCGACAAAGAATTCGGTAAAGGCAGCTTGATGAAACTGGGTGACAACAAGGATATCCTGGATGTCGATGTAATTCCATCAGGTTCCATTCTTCTTGATGAAGCTTTAGGTGTAGGTGGATACCCAAAGGGAAGAATCATTGAAATCTACGGACCTGAATCATCAGGTAAGACAACTCTCGCCCTCCATGCAATAGCTGAATGCCAGAAAAAGGGAGGAATAGCAGCCTTCATCGATGCCGAGCATGCCTTGGATCCCACTTATGCAAAGAATCTTGGAGTAAACATCGACGATCTTTGGATCAGCCAGCCGGACAACGGTGAGCAGGCATTGGAAATCACCGAGCGCCTTGTCAGATCCGGAGCCATTGACATTATAGTCGTAGACTCTGTAGCAGCATTGACTCCTCAAGCTGAAATAGAAGGCGACATGGGTGACAGCCACATGGGTCTTCAGGCTCGTCTCATGTCCCAGGCTTTGAGAAAGCTCACTGGTATCCTCGCCAAGAGCAATACAACCATCATCTTCATCAACCAGATACGTATGAAGATCGGTGTCATGTTCGGCAATCCTGAGACTACTACAGGTGGTAATGCCTTGAAGTTCTATGCTTCGGTAAGAATGGATGTAAGACGCATTGAATCCATAGGCAAAAACCAGGATGAGCTTACAGGTAACAGGGTAAGGGTAAAGATTGTAAAGAACAAAGTCGCCCCTCCTTTCAAGAAGTGTGAAATCGATCTGATGTTCGGTACAGGTATTTCGAAGATGGGATCATTGCTGGATGCAGCCATCAAGTGTAACCTTATTGAGAAAGCCGGAGCCTGGTACTCATTTAAAGGTGAAAAGATCGGACAGGGAAGGGACAAGACCCTTGAGTATCTCCAGAACAATGTAGAATTCCAGAATGAACTTGATTCTGAAGTAAGAAAGATCCTCTTTGCCCAGCCAGAAAAGAGTGAAGAAGTGAAGGTTGAGTGAAGACGGAGCTTTAGAGTATAATCTCTGTATGGCAGAGTCATTTGATGTTTTATTAGAAAGAAAGGAGAAGCAGTCATTCCATGTGCCTGGAATCCTGGAAGACAAAAAGGATTTCGACGGCCCCTTGGACCTTCTCCTTTTTCTTATCAGCAAAAACGATGCAAATATCTATGACATTCCTATTTCTCTCATTACCGAGCAGTTTTTGGATTATATCTCCACCCACAGTACAGAGCTGGACGACCTGGCGGATTTCTATAGAATGGCTGCTGAACTATTATATATAAAAAGCAGGCTGTTGCTGCCTCATGAAACAGAACTGGACGAAGAGTATGAAGACCCAAGACAGGATCTTGTTGATAGGCTCATAGACTACCAGAAGTTCAAGAAGTACACGGATCTTCTTACAGGCCAGGACAAATCGGGAAGATTATATATTTCAAGACCTGAAAACCTTTTTGCCATTCCCTTTGAAGACAAGGAGTTATTTTCTGGTGTTACATTGGAAGATATATCCAGGACCTTCTCTGACATTCTGAAGAAAACTCCACCTTCAAAGATATTCAATATTTATCAGCCAGTTTCCATAAAGGAAAAAAGGGCCTTGATGATGGAACTCTTGGATGAAAAGGAAGAGATCAGAATTGAGGATTTGATTATAGATTACACCAATCCTTTACATATAATCTGTTCTTTTCTCAGTATTCTTGAAGCCGCCAAAGACCATACGATCCTCTTTAGGCAGGATGAGCAATATGGGACCATATATATCCACAAGCGTCCGCAGGACTGGGATCCAAGAATGGTTGACGAGTACGACAGGGAAGCAGATATATATGAAAAGGAAGACTTGGAAGACCCTGAAGACTTTACCATCCTTACAAGAGATGCGGAAATGAGACTGGATGACCTGGTTGAGAAAAAAGCCGAAGAAAGAAAGAGTGAAGAGGAGCCTCCTCGGGAAGAAGAGTATACTGGAGAGGAAGAAGTTCTGGATTTTGATGACGAGGATGATGAGGATGAGTGACATTAAGGCCTTA
>JALFRH010000103.1 GCA_022785155.1 Spirochaetales bacterium | reverse complement strand
AGAAGAGAGAGAAAGGTCATGTCATAGGAGAGGGATAGGGCTCCTGTCTTTCCATACTTTTCCCTCAATACATGACAGAGGCCGCAGTACGCTTCCCTATATATCCTTCTGTCTTCTTTGGGAGCATCGGAGGAAAGTACTATATAGCCGAACATATCAAGTCTTCCTTATGAACTGCTCTCCGCAGTTTGGACATTTGATTCTGATCTTGCCTTTTCCCTTAGGAACCCTAAGTTCTTTTCCGCACTGAGGGCACCTGAAGAAGGCATGGGTCTTTTCCTCTTCCTTTCGTCTTGCCTTTCTCTCTTCCTCAGCTTTTCTTTTCTCCTCCTTGGCCCTCTTTCTCGCTTCCTTCTCTGCACTGTCTTCGCTTTTGAAGAAGTTTATGAAACCAATGTTCTCGGATCTTCTTTTTCCGATATTCTTGGAAAAGGATCTATAGATACCAAAGAAGACGGATACTCCTCCCAGGAGTATGAATACACCTTGGATTATTCTTTCATCAAATATAGGAGCGGCAAGAAAGAGCACCACTCCCAGTATTACAAGGGTGACTGAGAGTTCGTCGGCTCCATTTCTTCCGCTGAAGAATGGACTTCTGTAATTATTCATGGAAAAAAGATAACCTTCAGTTTTAATGTTGCCAATGGTAAATTGGTGTTGTTTTTATGTATCTTTTCATTCCTTGGTATTGACCAAAGGTGAATTTGGGAATTATTCTCAATTTTTGTGAAATATGATACTCATTCAAGAAAAGAAGTGTTGTCTTTTTTTGAGAATAATCCCAAGCTCTCTTTCTCTATGGAGGATATATGCCTATCTCTCCCGGATGCCAAGAAGAGCACAGTCTATAGAATAGTGGATTCCTTGGAAAAGGAAGGAAAGGTCAGACGCACCGGCATAGACGGCAGGCGTAACCAGTATCAGTATTCAGGAGCCCTATGCCCTATGCACATGCATATCAAATGCCGTGACTGCGGGAAGACGGAGCACCTGGATTACGCCACCACTCAGGCGATAATGAGGAGTGTGGATGAGTTGTTAGGTTTCCAAGCCCTCACCACTACAGTCCTGGATGGGCTTTGTGGCGAATGCAGAAAGAAGAAGTAGGAGAGTTTTATGGCACTTTTTGTTGTATTATGTTTGTCTGTCGTTTTTGCCCTAGGCATGGTTTGTGCCAAGTTGACTTCCGGGAAAGCCCATGTCCAGAGCTTTATTTCTTCCCTCTCCCTTGGGGCTATGGCAGGTGTGGCCTTTCTTGATTTGATTCCCGAGATAGTCGAGGAGACCACAGGATATGGATATATCCTGGTCGCTGTTTTGTGTGTTCTGGGTATTGTAATACTGAAGATCCTGGACCATTTTGTTCCAGAACATGAAGGAAGCGAAGAGAGCGAAGAAGGAAATTTGGTCCATATCGGCATCATGAGTGCGGTTGCAATAGTACTCCACAATATTGTGGAGGGCATGACGGTGTATAGCGTGGCATCCCAAAGCATAAACAGCGGCATCACCCTAGCCTTGGGGGTTGCTCTACACAATATTCCTATGGGTGCCTTGATCTATTCCACTCTGAAAAGTGAATCAAGGGGAAAGAGGAATTCCATTCTTCTCCTCTCTTCCTTCTCCACATTCTTTGGAGGCCTCTTGATGATGGCTCTTTCTTCAATTCTCTCCCCATCTTTCTTCATTGTATTGATGTCCCTTGCCCTTGGAATGGTGATGTATATTCTCTTTTGGGAGCTTCTTCCCTCTGCCCTCCATTCAAAGGAGAAGAAAATCACAGTTCTTGGTGCCGTCCTGGGTTTGATGCTGGTAGTTATATCGATGTTTTTGGAATAAGAAAATATGGAATACTTGGTTTTTGCTCTAGTTCCCTTATTTGGTTCCATCATTCAGACAACAATGGGTTTTGGCAATGGTGTATTGATCATTGCAGTGCTTCCATTCTTTCTGCCCTTTGGAAAGGCTGTGGCCTATAATTTGATCGCCTGCCTATTTCTAACCATATTGGTGGTGGCGAAGATGTGGAGGAAGATAAACTGGAAGTTTCTCCTTCCTATTATTCTTCCTATGATGATTTCCTCCGTTGCAGCCACCTTTTGGTCCGCCTCCTTCAACCAGAGCATCCTCAAAATAATACTGGCTGTGGTGTTCATAATGATGGTTCTCATTTTCCTTCTCAATAAGAATGGGTTCACCATCAAGCCCACAACGACAAAGGGTATTATAATGGGAATGGTAAGTGGAACCACCAATGGACTAATTGGAATCGGAGGACCTCCTGCCGCCCTGTATTTCAGGCCTGCCATCAAAGATAATGAAGAGTATATAGCCACAATACAATGTTATTTCATCTTCCAGAGTGCTACAGGAATAGTTTCAAGAATGAGTCTGGGTATGCTGGATAAAAGTGATATATTGCCTTTGGCTCTGATTCTATTGTCTACAGCCATAGGTTCTATGATAGGTAAGAGTATAAGTGGAAAGATAAAGAGCGGGACAATGCAGAAGTATGCTTATGTCTTCATAGGCTTATATGGCATATATCTCTTGGTCAGCGAATTAATTAAATATATTTAATATAACCCCGGTGCCTTTTGTTTAATAATATCTATGGTGGAAAAACAGGGGGAAGGGATCATGGATATGATAAGCCAAATGAAGTTTGAGCTGCCTATTCCTATGTTCCTTGCTCCTCTATTGGGTATGACCATAGGTTGGAAAAGAGAAGATGGAACAAGAGGCTTATATATCGCCGTTGCCTTTGTCTCGGCTCTTATGGGGGTTATATTCAGCCATAATGCAGGTCACTTTTCATCAGTGGCCCTAAGTATATCTCAGGCCGTAGTGTTTATATCTTTGGGAGTGTCATATATAAGAGAAGACAATAAGCCTTGTCCTGATCCGACTTTTTATCTTTGGGCTACTATGGGAGTAGGGCTTATCCTGTCTCTAGGGCTATATATGGTAGCCTTTTCCTCCACGGCTTATATACTTCTTATTGAAGCCCTAGGCCAAAGGAATGGTAATGAATATAGATTCATAGAGGCGGGAAGGCTGGAGATCAATTTGACCAAGCACAATCTCAGCTTTGAAGAGGCAAGGGAGAGGCTAGGGGAGTTTGATATCCATATCAAGAATATATCACTTGTCCACAACAAAAAGGGTGAATCCATATTCAAGGCATCCATCTTGACCCATTCTTCATTCTCAATATCTGAGACTGTGGATAAGGTGATAAGTTCACCCTTCATCGATTCCATTTCCCTTCTATCAGTGTATTAGTTCAGGTTTGTTCTGTTTTCTATACTCTTTTGGAGTTGTTCCGCTGAGTGAGTGGAAAATACGTATGAAATAGCTGGAATTCTGGAAACCGCAGTAGTTTGATATGTCTTTTGTGGTCATGTCGCTTTCAATAAGAAGAATAGAGGCCTTGTTGATTCTAAAGGCATTCATATATTGGACCAAGGTCATGCACATGGTCTTGGAAAAGAGCGCAGAAGCATAACATGGCGTAGACCCTGCCCATTGGGCTATTTCTTCCAGTTCTATAGTGTCGTTCCAGTGCTTTTCTATGTAACTTATCATCCTGTTGACTTTGAAATTCTCGGAATGACGGGGCAGAGGAACAATATCTTCCGCCTTTGTATGTGGTTTTTTCATTAGTCCCCCCTTGACTATAGTAAAAATTTTACGACAATATACAGAAAAAGAAAGAAATATTAATCGGGGAAGTAGCTCATCTGGCTTATCTTCCACTATGTAAAACTATATAGTGCAAAGAAATATGTCGAGTGGTAACACACTGGTAACACTCTAATAGCACATTATAGAAAACCTTCTCTTACAGTAGAATAATGTATAATTATGCACAGAAAATGTATAATTATTTCATTGTTAAAACAGCACATTCTAAGTTTTTTAGCCCCTAAAAAGTAAAAAAAAGTGAAAAAAAGGGGACTTTTTTGTGAACAATTCGTTATTTTGAGTTATATTATATATATATAGAAATCATATTAAAGAGAGGGATTAGAAAAGAAAAATATGACAATTCAGAAGTATTCAAAGGCAGGGAAAGATGCCTATAGGTATGTCACTTGGTATGTGGATGAAGATGGCTCTCGCAAGCAGAAAAAAGCATCTGGATTTCCATCAAAAAAGAAAGCAGTAGATGCGTGTAAGACATTCTGCAAGAAATATGAAAACAATGTATGTAAACCAAAGAAGTGTAGTAAAGATTTGTTTAGTGTTCTCTATAAAGAATATGAAAAAGAGCATATCAATCGCTTGAAGCCTTCTACTGCAGATTTGAATAAGAGGCTGTTTCGCATTCATATTCTTCCATATTTTGGGAATATGTATATGGCAGAAATCACTCCAAAGGTAGTCAATTCATTTATCAAAGAAATGGAACGCTCAGTGTCTGACAAGACTGGTCGCCCTTTCAGCGAAGACTATAGAAAGGATGTTTTGTCTCAAGCAAAAGGGTTCATTAGATATTGTTGGGATAATAGCTTGGGAAATATGGATAGATTGCCATTTAATCGTGAGACAAAAGTGGCAATTCATAAGAAAAGCAATAAGGACTTTTGGACAGTTGAAGAGTTCTCTCAGTTCGCAAACTACTGGAAACTGAAAGATGAAAGAAAGTATGCGTTGTTCTATGTGCTTTACTACACAGGGTTGAGAAAGGGGGAGTTGCTTGGTCTTCAGAAGCAAGATTTTGATTTGGAGAAGGGTGAACTCAAAATTGCCAGAGAGTATCAGGAAGTCAGTGGCAAAATGATTATTCAAGATGGAACACTCAAGACAATTTCAAGTTATAGAACAGTGCCTCTCGTGGATAGGGTAGTTGAAGTGATGAAGGAATATTTTGACCATTATCAATTTGCCGACACTGACAGAGTATTTCCATACAAGTATGGGCGTATCAACGACTGGTTGGATGATGGTATCCGCGAAACTGAGGTGAAGAGAATTACTCCTCACGAATTTCGTCATAGCTTTGCTACTCTGTTGAACAAGTTGCAAATTGACCCTAAAACTGCACAAACTGTTCTTGGGCATAGTAACATTAAGACTACACTGGAAATATATACACACATTACAGACGAAGGCATTTTGGATGTAAAGGAAAAGCTGAATAGTGTAGCAGTATAAAAATGGGCAGAACAATCTGCCCTTTTTTTGTTTCACTGTAATTTCAAAAACCTGATGTTTTTTTAATTTTAACCTTTTACTCCAAATTACAGTCCTTCATTTGAGACCATTTTGTAAAAAGTGCCTCTTTTGAGACCAGTTCTCCTCATTGCTTCAACTGCGGTAATTTCATTGTTCCTCCACTTCTTTACCACACTGGAAAAGTTGTCTGGCACATCAATTCTTTTTCTGCCTCCCTTGTATTTTCCATTTGCTTTGGCTATCTCAATTCCCTCTTTCTGTCGTTGCAAGATTTGTTCTCTCTCAAGCTCTGCCATAGCACCGAAAATGGTCAAGGTAAACCTTCCTTGTGGACTTGCGGTATCGAGGTTCTCCTTCTTGCTAATGAGGGTAATGCCCTTTCTGTTCAGTTCATCAGTGATGGAGAGCAAGTCCCTAACAGACCTTGCCAATCGACTAATGCTTTCAACAACCAGACAATCCCCTTCACGAAGAAAGGCCAGCATTTCCTTGAGCTGAGGTCTGTTTGTGTCCTTGCCACTCATCTTGTCGAGGAACACCTTCTCAATCCCTTCGTTCTTGAACATTTCATACTGTCTCGCCTCATTCTGCTCAACTGTGCTTACTCTCGCATAACCGACCTTCATAACTTATGTCTCCTTTCGTGAGCTATCGTTATAAAGGGCCAGACAGGAGAGTGTCCAGCCAGAGTGGTCATTTTTCTTTGGACATCCAAAAACTGGAAAAACAACCTCTGTTGGACACTTATGCTCTGTCCATTCTGGGCATACCCTTTTTGACACTTTTTGGTGCTCGCCCCGCAATATCCTTATATATACACGAAGTCAATGTTGTCTTCTCGTTTTCAGTAATATAAAATAAAAACAGAGGAAACAGTATGCCAAAGAAAGAGAAGAAACTTTCAAAAAAGGAACAAAGGGAACGAGACTATCGTTTGATTTGTTCCCTTTCCTCCAACAAGGGCAGAAAACTTGCTGACCCTAATGCCCAAGCAGAGAGGGATGCCCAGAGGAAAGCTCAACTGGAAGAACTCCTCGCAAAGTATAACTTGACCGAAGAAGATGTCAGGCGTCCAAAGAAGGATACCAATGATGTGATATTCGCAAGGGTATTGAGGAATAGGTATGGCATTTCTGTTGAGGAACTTGAAGAGAAGTTTCCTCCAAAGTCTTGGAGAGAGATTGAGAGAGCGGAAGAAGCAGACAACACTACTGACTTCCTCAAGCATAAGTATCTCAGTCCAAAGGTTGCCACAGAAAAAGAGTTGAGAGGTTCCAACAATGTTCTTGCTTCAGTCCTTGTCTGTTCCCACTGCCATTCCCCTTACTTCTTTGACAAGCAGATGGGAAAGGATGGTATGGGCAGACTTTCATACCAGTGTAAGAACCACAAGAAGGACTGCTTCAACCCTTCCACAAGACGACTGGAGAAGAACTTGGTTGAGTTCCTTGTCTGGGCCTCCCTCGCAATAGCAATCAAGATTGGAGACCCAATCCCACTTGATGCAAGTTCTGTTATTGGTAAGGAAAACAAGACGAAACTGGAGGAGGATTTCTTCACGAAGACGACAACCGAAGAGTTGAGAATGAAAACTGTGATTGAGGCAAACAATGCCCTCCGCAGAATGATGCTTGCCCATATTCTGAAAGATGGATGCATTACTGTTTGTCCAACAAAGAGGAAAGCGGAAGACATTGAGTTTGATGTTATCACGATGACCTTCAACAACGACATTTCAGTCAAGATGGAAACAAGCCCATACAGAAGCAAGAAGAACAAGGATGTCTTGTTCAATGTCTATGACGACAGAGTGGTTGAATACAATCCAAGCGGAAGCAAGAAATCAACCCTTCTTGTTAAGGGAGTATTCCATACAGACAGAACTATTGAGTTCACTGCCCTTGGTAGATTTGGAATGAAGGACAAAGAAAAGCCTCTGGACTACTACAAGAGCCTTGAGGAAGAACTGTCCAGAACTGCAAAGGAATGTATGGACAAGGCTCACGACTTTGATTTCAAAAAGTAAGAACTCTATGATTTAGATAAGGTCAATTTGACTGATATTATCCATTAAGCAGCCTCTCTATTATGGGAGGCTGTTTTACTACCCAATAGACCATCAAAAGGGTAATAGTATATTTTTACTATTCCTTATATTACAAAGAGATAAATTGATATATAACCTTCTGACTA
>JALFRH010000081.1 GCA_022785155.1 Spirochaetales bacterium | reverse complement strand
GATCTCGACATCTGAGCGGTTCATTGCTGCGCGGAAGACAAAACGTCCGATTCTTCCAAAACCATTAATACCAACTTTCATGTTAAATCTCCTTATACATGACGACATCAAATTAGATAACAATTTATCCGAATATGCGGCTTTTTAATTACCACATTTAGGCTCTTTAATCAATACAACGAATATAACTATCCAAAAAAGAAACGACAAATACAAAAAATATATCAATCGTTTAACCTTTTAGAGATAGTTTTGCCAACACACTCTCCTGCTCTTTAAGCATTTCCTCTTTGTCAAAGTCATTTGTCTTGTGATCCAAGCCCCTTAGATGCAAGAGGCCATGCAACAAAAGCCTTGAGAGTTCCTCATCTTCCTTGACACCGAACTCAAGGGCGTTTCTTCTCATTGTATCCAATGATATGAAGATATCCCCCATTTCCTCTTCATCAGGAATCATCATCTCTTCTTCATCGAAGGAAATAGGAAAAGAGGGAGTATCATCAAGACGGAAAGTCAGAATATCCGTAGGCATATCCAAGTCTCTATACTCCCTGTTCAGATTCCGGATCTCTTCATCTGTGACAAAGGTCACTGAGAAATCCCTCTTTTCACCATAGTAGGAAACCAGTTTCTTCAATACTGCCCTTACATTCTTCAAATCGATTTTTTCATCCGTTTCGTTTTCAATATAATACATTTTCAATCCTTGTCATTATCGTAGCTTATCCTATGGTGGTCTCTACCGAAGAGAGGAGGAATAAAGGCTTCCTTAAGCTTCTTCAGGTCCGTCATAGTCAGGTTTGAGTTATCCAGCTGGCCATGTGCAATCTTATCAGAAATAATGGAGTTGATGAATTTTTCATATTTCTGATGGTTAGGCCTGTTGATGGTTCTTGTAGCTGCCTCCACACAGTCGGCCAACATGACGATGGCAGATTCCTTGGTAGAAGGAACATTGCCGTCATACATGAAGTCTTCTTTTTCAACAATATTGTTTTTGCTGGCATTTTTTACAGCCTCGTTATAGAAGAACCTTATAAGGTCGTTTCCATGGTGCTCGCCTATAATATCCAATATCTCTTGGGGTAATCCTATTTCCTTACCCTTCTCTGTTCCGAGCCTGACGTGGCTCTTTATAATGGAACGGGAAAGCTGGGAAGATATGGAATCATGGGCGTTCTTGTCGCTTTGGTTCTCTACAAAGTATTCAGGATGCACCATCTTGCCTATATCATGGTATCTGGCGCCTACAAGTGTAAGCTCGGCATTGGCTCCTATGGCTACAGCTCCGGCATATGCCAGGTCCGATACATTCTTTACATGGTTGTATGTACCCTGGGCAACCTGTGAAAGCTGCGTGAAGACAGGGTTGTCATTATAGGCAAGTTCCAGCAATCTCTGTTTTGTAGGTATATTGAATACCTTTTCCAGTATTGGAAGAAGAATGGAATAGACAATGAAGGATGCAACTACATTTACAGCTTGGGCAGAACAGTTAACAAGGATATCGATAATTCCGATTTCCCTTAGTATTCCAAAAAACGCTGTAATGAAAACAGAGATGAAAGTACATTCAAAACATATCAGGATTGTATGGAATCTACCCTTGTCATTCTTGATTGCCAGGTTTACCACAGAAGATACTATTACTATGTAGAAGAAAGAAGTCAGCTCCGATGTGGGCCATTGTGTATATAAAGCTGCCACCGCAAGTATTCCTGCCAAGCCGTAGGAACGCCTGTTGGTTATGGTGGTACCCACCATTCCCACAATAAAGAAAGGCATAAATGAAGAGACGTCGGTTCTTCCCTTGTTTACAAGGACCCAGGATATGAAGAAGCCGATGATCATGCAAATATCCATAATGGACAACATTATAAGGGTATATTGGGCTTTTCTATATGAGTAGGTCACCAAAGAAAAACCATATGTAAACCAGAAAAGCAGAATGAATGAAACCAACACCAGCCTAGGAATAATAGTGAGTGGGGAGATGTTGAAAACCTTCTTTTCATTCAATAGCTGGAGAATATTGAGTTGTTCTTCCGTGACCAAAGTATCAGTCTTCAAGATGTAATCGCCCTTTTCTATTCTGACGACAATCGGTTCTATGGAGTTTCTTGCACTGTCTATCTGGCTTTTTGTGTAGATTTCATCATAAAAGACGTTGGGTTTTATGATCATTTGTGAAAGATCCGCAATAATCTGGATTTCATCAAAAGCAAGATTGGAGTAATTCTGAATCAGATATTGATAGATACTGGATCTGATGGAGCTTAGTGTAGTGCACTCGCCTACACCGACTTCCTTCTTTTCCAAGGAATAAGGGAGCTCGGTTGAGCTTTCCACATATATCTTATGCTTTCCCTCCTGCATTATCTGGGCAATGTCGGTTTCCTGGAAAACACCTTTCTTTATAAAGTAATCCACTGTCTCTCTCGTAAGGGCTACAACCTTTTCGCCACCGTCACCGATTTTAGTGGCAAGAATGATATAGCCCTTCATGGCTTCATCTATATCGCCATTGATTTCACCTGTCTCAGAGTATTCCTTGATCAAATCATAAAGGCGTTCACTGCTATTCTTCATCTCCATAGTATTAATGTACGAGTATGTGAAATAAGGAATAACTTCGGCTTCAGCTTCGTCTTTCAACCTTTTCGTGGAATCTTCGTCGATATATGTAAAGGAAATAGGTGAAATCAAATCTTCGTCACTAAGTTCATTGGCCTTGTATGGCCTTGTGGTCTTTATAGATAGCAAAAGATTGGATGAAAGGAATATAGGAATACCGACACCAAGAATCAGCGATATGACCATCAATGAAATGAAGGCACTGAGCTGCACTTTGGAAAAGAGAGAAAAATCAACGGGTAATCTCTTTTTATTTGCCATTATTCTCCTCCAGAGAATATGCCTTTACTATCTCCCTTACAATACGGGATCTGACAGTATCTCTATGGGAGAATCTTACCACAGAGAGGGACTCAATTCCACAAAGTATATCCATTGCTTCAGTAAAACCACTGTCACTTTTCTTTGGGAGATCTATCTGGGTAGGGTCTCCGGTGATGACAGCGGTACTGGATTCTCCGATTCTTGTCAGGAACATCCTCATTTGGCCGCTGGTGGTGTTCTGGGCCTCATCCAAGATAACTACACTGTTGTTGAGGCTTCTTCCCCTCATGTAGGCCAGTGGTGCTATTTCAATGGTACCGTTTTCCTCAAGCCTCTTTATCTGCTGAGGATTCAACAAAAGGTCCATGGCATCATACAAAGGTCTGAGGTATGGATTAAGCTTCTGGGATAAATCCCCCGGCAGGAACCCAAGGGACTCTCCTGCCTCCACTACGGGACGAGTCATGACTATTTTGTTCTTTCTTCCGCTGAAGACTTCTTCCAAAGCATAGGCCACTGCCAAGAAGGTCTTTCCCGTACCTGCAGGGCCCGAGGCGAATATAATCTGGTTTGAAGCCAGAGCATTGATGAACTCTTTCTGATTCTTTGTCTTGGGCCATACTGTCTTACCAAGGACAGATATGGTTTCCTTAATGACTTTTTCCTTAGGAGGCTCCTCTTTATTCTCCTCTTCGTCAATCTCCTGGCTTATGGCCTGGAACTCCATATATATCTCGCCTTCGTCAAGGACGCCTCTTTCCCTACCCTTTTCCTCCAATCTCTTCA
>JALFRH010000071.1 GCA_022785155.1 Spirochaetales bacterium | reverse complement strand
GAGACTTGTAGATAAACAATTGCACATTTTATCGATGAAGTAAGGTTGTATTGAAGAAAATCAAATGATTGACGCAATAAGCTTTGAGAGGTTATTATACAAATAGGAAGTGACCTGTCGATAGACGGCGTTCACTCCAAGTTATTAACAGCAAAAATCGCCGCTATAGATCTTGGCAGAACTAGTGGCGATTATTTTTATCTTTTTTACCAATAGTAATTCCAAGCGAAATTGCTGAAATTACTAAACCGATAAGCAATATTATTAAACTAAAAGTTTCATAATCTGACATATCAGTCACCTCCTTCAACATTAAGTCTATGGAGGAAAGACCTCCACGCCGTAAGAGCGACATGGAGCGAACAACCGCCTACCGTTTCGAATCAGGCCACGTATTAAGTAAAAACTATTATTTCTTCCGTGGGCAATAGCAATTCTATTGCACTTGTTCTTTACAAAAAGTTGGTGTAAAGACTATTTCCTTGGAGTAGGAATAGTACCAAAATCATCAAACAATGATGAATCCTTTTCATTTTCTGTAATATCCCTCAGAGATGGCTGCCAGAGCCTACAGGCTTCTTTAGAGAGCTTTACGATGTTGTAATATGATTTATGCTCAACCTGCTCATTCTTGCAAAGTCTCATGTGTGATCCATTTGTCTTTAAAAACGAAGAGCACCAGATACATCTTCCACAAGTATGTAATTGGTTAGAATTTTCCATGAGTCAAATAATATTGCAACGCATTTTTTGTAACAAGATATCCTTACAAAAGCTAAATAAAAATGGTTTAAATAAAATTGATAATCAAAAAATATTAAAAAATTATATTTTAAATCCGAATAATAGATGACACACTATGATTACTCAAATCAAATTATCTCTTAGTCATCAACTAAGCAATAAAAAAGCCGTCCATTCTATCTCTTAGTTCATGAAAATAGTTCTTCAGGGTGTACATATCTGAATGAAGAAGAGATGCACCTTACTCCCATAGAGTTCAAGCTATTGTGCCTCTTATCCCATAACCTTGGAAAAGTCTTGATCCATATCTACATCACCCAGAATATCTGGGGAAAGAGTTGGGACAACTATATAGCTTCCTTACGTGTATTCATGGCTACTCTCAGACGTAAGCTGGAGCCTATTCCTGATTCACCTCAATATATCCAGACCCATATAGGTGTGGGATATAGAATGATGAAGACAGAGTAGTACATTTGGCTTTATGGTTTTTGTTCTTTTGGAGGAGAAGAGCTTTTCTTCCCTTCCAAGGGTTTTGTTTTGTAGATGTCAAACGATAAATCCACCCTTATTGTGATTTCAAGATTCCAGTGAAAGAGGGTGCTGCACTTGCCCTTTGAATGGCTTTCCCATGTTTTGACAAAATAATATATTTTTCTTATTGATAATTATTATCATTAAGCTATAATAATAACCATGGCGACAGTTAGACGTAATACAAAACAGTTTTCCGTTATTTTGGACACCATCAAGATGATGCCAAGACATTTCACGGCTGATGACGTCTACGAGGAAGTTAAGAAAGAGTATCCAGGCCTTGGACAAGCCACAGTCTTCAGAAATCTAAACAAGATGGCAGAGGAGGGGATTTTGCTTCGTATTGAGGTTCCTGGTGGTGCAAGGGAATATGAGCTGAGGGCCCCGAAACATTACCACGCAAAATGCATGAAATGTGGGAAATTGTTTGATGTCGAGATGGACTACATGCCTAATCTGGAGAAAAAGGTCAAAGACGCCCATGGCTTTCAGTTTTCAGGCCACGACATTATTTTTACTGGATTATGTTCTTCCTGCATAAAAAAGCAGGATGGAAATAATATGGAGGATGAAAAATGAGAAGTGTTACAACACTAAGTCTGCAGTATGCACACAGATTCTATGGATTCAAGGGAGAGGCTCAGTATCTTCATGGTCACACTGGTGAGTTGACAATTGAAGTTGAAGATAGTGTAGTCGATGGTGTAAACATGGTTTTCCCATGTAATGAAATCCAGAAGACAGCTTGGGAAGTATTGAAGAACTTCGACCACGCTTTGATCCTTAGGGAAGACGATCCACTTCTTCCTGCTATTCTTGATGTCTATGAAAAGCAGGGAATCAGGAACGGAGCACCTACAAACACAATGAAGGGACCAGCTTTTGAGACAAGTTTGGCAAAGGCATATCCTGAGTGCCGTCTTGTAGTTACAAAAGAGACTATGACTGTTGAAGGAATGATCAAGATTGTATATGACCTTTTGAAAGATAAGCTCAATATTGCAAAACTCTCTTTCACCAGTGGAGTAAACAAGGCTGTAGAGGAGTATGATGTGAAAGGGACCAGGGATCGCTGCCCTCTCTGCGGTATTGCACTTAATGAAAACGGTGTATGCCCTAAGTGTGGATATAGAAAGGCTTGACAGGTTGTTTCTTTATGGGGGACGAGGGTTTCTTCGTCCCTGTTTTTTTGGACAAATTCCATAGGAAATGAGTGAGTTTGCAATAATCCTTTCCAAATGACTATCCAACTCCCTCGACAGTGGTTAAAACTATAGATAGGAGGGCCTTATGAAGAGCCTACAAAAACCTATATCCTATCTTTTCCTTATCTATTTTCTGGTTCTGTTCATTGAAAGGGGACAGAGTCTGGTCCTCTCATACTTCCATTTGAAGAAAGATATGTTTTCTTCCTCCTTTGATATATATGTCAACTCTGCCGCCATGGTTTCCCTTCTGTCCTTTGTTGTGATGGTTTCTTTCTTCAATAAAGGGTTTTGGGCTTCCCTTATATCTGAAGAAGCCGTTGTGGATTACTCTATGTTGACGGTGACGGCAGGAGTTCTGTTGGTATCAGGAATGGTCCATACAGAGTACACCATAGCTGGAGTTCAGTTTGCATCCTATGGAGCCCTTATAGCTGCCATGGTTCTGAGGGTCGTGGAAATAAACAGAAATGGAGGAGATGGATTTAGTTCATGGTATTCACTTATATACTGCGTCATGTTCTCTATGGCTATTCCTGTGGTATATAAATCGAATATGGAAAATCCAACGCTATTCCATGTTGTGGAGATAGTGGTGTCATTGGTCTTGGTGTTTGCCTTTACCTATATGCTTAGGGCAATGTTTGTTTCCAAAGAATTAAATCTATTGTCTTTGATTCCATTTATATTGATGATGACGGGAGACTTTCTTGTACTCTCTTTGAGGTGGAAAGAGACGGTAAACGGTTTTGTCCTTGTATTTGCAGTCATCTCCACTCTAATGTTCATTGCCGGTAGGGTTTTGTTGTTTTTAAGGCACTATTGATTCTTGCCTTAATTTTATAATGGGTACATAATCTGTGCGCTATGGCAAACGGTAGTGAAGATTTAAAGGAAAAGAACAAGGGTAGGCTCAAGCCCAAGGCTGAAAGAAGATATAGAGGCTGGAGAGAGTCCTACGGTGAAGAAGACGGAGATATGCTCTTGGAGAAAGCCTCCAGATGGAGTGCCGTCAAAGAAAACCGCGGTGACTATGATGACGACTCCGACTCCGTCTAATAGTGATATCTCTTTCTGTTATATGACAATAGTACAATGGAAAAGAAGAAAGCGATTTCTTCCGACAGTACTAGTGTGTACCAAATTCCTTCTAAACCCAGAAAGAATGGCAGGACAAAGACCAATATACATGGAAGACAGAATGATCTTAAGAGAGAGAGGAATGCAGAGATCATCCCATTGTTCAATGCAGTGAAGAAAGAGGAAGAGAATATATTTATTCCTGAGAATATGAAAGAGAAGGCATAGATATGGAAGGCTCTCACTGTCATTGAATACAACTCTTCGTCATATCCGACAAATAGGAAGGAAAGGGGCTTGGCCAAAATAAAACTCAGAATGAGCATGACCAAGGATGAGTAACCTATAAGATTAGTAATCTTTTTGAATACTCCCTTTAACTCTTCATGGTTTTCCGAGCCGTAGTTATATGAAACAATGGGGCTGCTTCCTGAAGAGAAGCCCAAGAACGAGGCCAAGAACAACATGTTTACATACATCAAGACGCTGTAGGCGGCAACTCCGTCTTCCCCTGCAAACTTCATAAGCTGGAAATTGAAGAGCATTGCCACAATGGATGCGGAAGTATTGGAAAGAAGCTCGGAAAAGCCATTGGATGCACTTTTCTTTATGTGTCTCCAATTCATTTCAGGCTTAGTGAAGTGAAGTTTGTTATTCTTTGCAAAGGAGAAGTACAAAAGAGGGATTATGCCCCCGATGGCCTGACTGATTGCAGTGGCTGCAGCCGCCCCCTCGATCCCCCATTTGAATACAGCACAGAATAGAGCGTCCAAAATGATGTTGGAGCCACACCCAAGTATTGTGGCCATAAGACCAAGCTTTGGCCTTTCAGCTGTTACAAAGAATATCTGGCTCTCCATCTGCACAATAAAGAGCACTACGGTTACAAGTAGGAAACGGCCATAGATCAGACAATCTGAGAGAAGCTGCCCTTGGGCTCCCATCAAGACGCAGATGTCAGGAATAAAGATGAAAGCGGGAATTGAAACCACAAAGCCCAGAGCCATAGGAAAGATATACATGAGGGTAAAGGTCTTCTTCGCCTTTTCCTTCTCTCCTTCTCCAAGCATTGCAGCTACAAGGGCGCTTCCTCCACTGCCGAACATAAAGCCGATGGACCCCAGGATCATGATGATGGGGTAGACCATATTCACTGCCGCCAAGGCTGTTTTTCCGACATAGTTTGACACAAAGAAACCATCTATCACCAGGTAGATGGAGGTGAATATCATCATGCACACCGACGGCAGTGTAAAACGTAGAAGTTTGGGGAGGGTAAAGTGGTCGCTTAATTCTATCACTTCAAGCCCTTCTTCATTTTTTCGTTGTAGTCGGAAGTGTCTGAAATATATCTCTCCACTTTTTCCTCTCCCCACTGGGATAGTATTTCGTTTTCCAACCCGATAAGTATTTGTACGCTTTCCTCAGTCCTCTTTATTCCCTCTGGAGTCAGGTTTACATCCTTTCTTCTCTTTCCTTTTTCAGAAAGGAAGATGATGCCTTCCTTCTCCATCTTCCTTATGGCGGAGTTTACTGTCTGCTTGGGTAGCCCCGATAGAAAGACTATGTCTGAAAGGCCACACTTTCCTCCTTCCACAGAGAGTGTGTAAAGGATCATGAATTCGCTGTCGGAGAGGGAATACTTCAAGGCATATAGATGGTAGATCTGCTCTAATTCAGAGATTAGATGATTAATCTTCTTTAGAGCTGGTGAAATATAGTGCATGTCTCTATTAAGTCCGAAATCGTACTTAATGTCAACAGGTCCTCATTTTATTCCATTCTCCAGTGCATCAATGACAGCAGATCTGATGACAAGGGATGACATTGTGGCTCCTGATACCAGCTCTACGTCTGGGGTGTTGCTTTTGATCATGGCGTCGACAATAGCCTCTCCCGGCTTTCCTTTGTGTCCATATATACCAGCTGATAATGCTCATGTACGGTAAGGAAGCAAGCAACCGAAAACAAGAGATAGACCGCCAGCACTACACTATTCCGAACCAAAGACCAAAAGATAAGCATTGTGGGAAAATCTAAACTTTTGGATTTTCCTACAATGCCAACTACG
>JALFRH010000033.1 GCA_022785155.1 Spirochaetales bacterium | reverse complement strand
TGATGCATATCTGAAGTCGAAACCACGACGAGTAATGATTTCACCATTTCTCTGTACAATTTTCTCTGATATGTCAGCAAGTTCTTCCCATGTCTTAGGATAATCAGTCTCTGGATCAAGACCAGCATCTTTAAATACGTTCTTATTTACATAGATACAAAGGTTTGTATATTCAAGAGGCATTCCATATATGTTTCCATCTTTTGATACGGCATCAAGAGAACCTGGGATATAACGATTAATAATATCGTCTATACTCTTTTCGCCAATCCACTCTGGATCCAGTGCACTTACCTGATCTTCTTCAACAAATTGTCTGATAACAGACTGAGACTGGTTGAAGATATCTGGACCTTCGCCAGCAGAGAAAGCAACAGTGAGAAGCTCAGCCATCTTTCCTGAAGGGTATGTCTGATAATCGACAGTTACATTTGGATTCTCTTTCATGAATTCTTCTATCAGTTCTTTTTCAAAGACACTTCTGTTTGCATCATCATGTGTCCAAATTGTGAGGGTGACCGGAGCGGAAAGATCCACTTCAGTAGTTGCCTCTGTAGCGCCCCCTGCCCAAACAAAAGAAAGAGCAAGAGAAACGATAAGAGCAATTGCGATTCTTTTCTTCATAATTCCATCCTCCTGGAAATATTGTTTTCTTCTATCTTCAGATCATGCGATCCTCGGTTTCACCTACATACTGTTAAAGAATCTACGGCTAAGTGGATGTTTCCACTGTTCTTCTTCAACAAATCTTCCGCCTGTTTCCTATCTAAACCTGTAGAAGCCATTACAACCGCAAGCTTCACATTCTTACCGGACTCTTCAAAGAATACGGTTGCAGCTTCCTCCGATACACCTGTAATCTCTGAAATCATGTCCACAGACCTTTGTACGAGCTTTTTATTCACAGGTCTGAGATCAACCATATAATTGTCATAAACTTTGCCCATTTTTATCATAGACGCAGTGGTGATCATATTTAGAATCAGCTTCTGTGCTGTTCCACTTTTCATTCTGGTTGATCCAAGTATTACTTCTGGCCCAACCTTTGCCACAATTCTATGGTCAGGCTTTACATAATCAAAGGCTTTTGCATTGGAATTGGAGGAGATCATTGCTGTTTTAGCCCCAATTCCGTATGCATATTTCAAAGCCCCAACTACATAAGGAGCATCACCGTTGGCAGAAATCCCTATCAAGATGTCTCGGGGGGATAGATTATGGGAACGAAGATCTTCAACACCTTGTTCTCCATCATCTTCAGCACCTTCAATAGAATTCCTTAAAGCTCTGTCTCCTCCTGCAATTATTCCGACCACCAATTCAGGCGATACGCCATAAGTTGGAGGACATTCAGATGCATCCAATACTCCAAGTCGTCCACTGGTTCCAGCTCCTATATACAGTAGGCGACCACCCAAATGAAACGAGTCGACAACAGAGTCCACAACTTTGGCTATTTTAGGTATCTCTAAACGAACTGCAGGAACAACTTTCGCATCTTCCTCATTAATTATCTGCAATATTTCCTGTGTACTCTTTGTATCAATCCTTACAGATGCAGGATTTCTTCTTTCTGTATCCTTGGAATATTTTTTTTCATCCATATAGGATATTAGCCACAGTTTGAAACAATCTGCAATAAAAATTTTAATTTTTTATTATTAGAAATTGAAATTAAATTTCAGAATCATGTTCAGCTTTTACCATTTCAAATGATTTGGAGATCAACTCTCTGGAGTTGTCTTGTAGAACAATCATTGTAGAATACAAAACATCTACAACCATAAGTTGGCTTATTCTAGAAATGGTAGCTCCCTGTCTATAGGTTGACTCAGAAGCCGGCACATTCAAAAGGCAGTCTGCCATATGAGAGAGTGTTGTGCTACCGTAGCGTGTTATTGCTATCACTTTGGCCCCATTGTTTTTCGCTGTCTTTGTCGCCTTTTTCACTATTGGAGTCTCTCCTGAGTATGATATTGAAACAACAACATCATCCTCTCCCAGCCCTGAAGAAGACAACAGCATCAAATCATAATCATCTGGAGCAGAAGAAACTATTCCTATCCTCATTAATTTCTGTTGGAAGTCCAAGGCAACCAAGCGAGATGCGCCTATGCCGATAAAGAGTATTTTTTTTGCTGATAGAATAAGCTTTGCAGCCTTTTCGACATCCTTATTTGATAAAATTGCTGTCAACATTTGTGCATTTTGGCATACAGATGACACTAATTTATTAATGATTGCTTTTCCATCCGCTTCCTTATCAAAGTCTGGAACATAATATGGTTTTGATAAGTTATCACTGCCACTTAATGAATCAAAAAGCATATTTTTCAATTCTGTAAAACCTTTTACATCAATATGCTTGCAAAGTCTGACAACAGCAGCTGAACTGGACATAGAGGCTTCAGCTATTTCCTGTACACTAAGCTTTATCGTCTCCTTGGGATTATCAAGAATATACTGTGCAACTTTTTTTTCTGATGGACTCAAGTCTCCGAGAATCTGCTCTAGACGGGTGATGATCATCAGGCCTCCTTTTTGGGATTATTCATCATTTATCCCTCTTACTGACTTTGCGTACAATTCAAATGATATATTAAAAAATATAACTATCAAATATGAAATTTTTCTTATAAAAAAAATCCATCACCATTAAACAAAAAAACATGATATTATTTTTTCATGAATTTTTATTTCGGAATCGATGGTGGAGGAACAAAATCCAGAATCACAGTCTCTACCTTAAACAATATTGTTGTCAAATCCATGGAAGGTAAGTCTACAAATCCTTTTGCAGTTGGCATGGAAAGCGCATGCAAACATGCAGAAGAATTGATTCTTTCTGCACTTAAAAAAGCAGGAAGGCTAAGTACCGATGAAGTATTTGGCTGTATAGGTTCTGCAGGTCTGGGAAGAAAGGAAGATATCGAAACCTTTGAAGCAAAGCTTTCCAGCTTGCTTCCTGACATAACGTTGAAGATAACAAATGATGCAAGAATTCTTCTTGAAGGAGCTTTGGACGGAAAAGACGGAATCATACTTATTTCAGGTACAGGTTCTGTCTGCATGGGAAGAAATAAAGAAACCATAGTAAAAACAGGGGGATTCGGGTGGCGCCTAGGAGATGAAGGTTCTGGATGGTGGCTAGCAAAAGAAGCCATTAGAAGGTCTCTTAAAGCCTATGAGAAAAGAGATATAGAGACGAAGATGACAGATGATTTATTATTCTATTTTGGACTTCAAGACATCTCATCTTTTGTCTCCTTGATTAATAGTGAAAAAACAGAAAAAGGATATATTGCCAAGGGTTCATCAATTGTCTTGGATTACGCAAAAAAAGGAGATCCTCTTGCCATAGACATAATTCAAGAAGGAATGAACGAATTATATAATCTGGTTTTCTATACATACAATCGAATGGGACTTGGAAAAACAATGCTCGTCCTCTACGGTGGAGTATTGGAGAACAATGAGATATACAGAAATCTTCTGAAGGATAAGATCAGCTCAGAACTTCCAGATATTGAGATTCTTCCATCTCCAATCCACACGCCTCTTGAAGGAGCTCTTGCCTTGGCAAAAATAATCTCCACCCGGCTCTAGCCAAGTGGAGAAAAGAAGTTTTCAATGAGGTAGGATCAATTAGTTGCCTTTATAGCTCTTCCTTAGAATCTCAATCATATCTTTTACCATTGGAACTCTTGGGTTGGCAGGAGAACACTGGTCTTCATAAGCTCTGACAGCTATCTTCTCCAGGCTGGCGTTCCACTCTTCTTCCCCAATTCCACAGGAAGCAAAGTTTGGATCCAGTCCTATTTCCTTCATGAGATTTGTCACGGCATCAGATAGGGAAGAAACGCCTTCCTCCGGAGTGTCTGCCTTGAGACCCAACAGTTTAGCGATTTCCTGGTATCTTTCATCAGCCTTCCAAGTATTGTATTTAGGCCATACAGAGAGCTTTGTAGGAACCTCTCCGTTATAGCGGATTACATGTGGAAGAAGGATGCCGCAGGCATATCCATGAACTACATGGAACTCTGCTCCCACTTTATGGGCCATGGAGTGGTCCATTCCCAGGAAGGAGTTGGCAAATGCCATACCTGCAATAGTTGCTGCATTATGCATCTTTTCCCTGGCTTCAAGATCATTTGGACCATCTTTGACGGCTCTTGGAAGATACTTGAATACAAGCTGGATGGCCTTAAGGCAGAGTCCGTCTGTAAAGTCATTGGCGAGGACAGATACATAAGCTTCTATGGCATGGGTAAGGACATCCATACCTGTCATGGCTGTAGAACGGGCAGGAAGCTTAGTTGTAAACTCAGCATCCACAATGGCGATGGTCGGAGTCAAGGAGTAATCTGTAAGAGGATACTTCTTTCCATTGGCCTTGTCGGAAATGACAGCAAAAGGAGTTACTTCAGAGCCTGTACCTGAAGTTGTCGGGATACATATAAGTTTTGATACTCTTCCCAGTTCAGGATATTTGAAGGCTCTCTTCCTGATATCCATGAACTTCTGCTTCAAATCGTCGAAGTTCACTTCAGGATGCTCATAGAAAAGCCACAACCCCTTGGCTGCATCCATGGATGAACCGCCGCCGAGAGCGATGATTGTATCTGGCTTGAAGGCATTCATAAGCTGGACGCCTCTTTTTACCGTCTCGATATCTGGATCTGGTTCTACATCGCAGAAGAGCTGTACAGATACAGGAGTTCTTCTCTGATTAAGCTGATCCGTTATCTTGTTTACAAAACCAAACTCCACCATAGACCTGTCTGTAACAATAAATACCTTGTTTACGTTTCTGCAAGACTGAAGATATTGGATGGAATTCCTCTCGAAGTAAATTTTCTGTGGAACCTTGAACCACTGCATTGTATTTCTCCTCTTTCCCACTTTCTTGACATTCAGCAAATTGACTGCAGATACGTTTCCTCCGATGCTGTTTCTTCCGTAGGAACCACAGCCCAAGGTAAGGGATGGCAGGAAGGAGTTATATACGTTTCCGATACCACCGAAGGTTGAAGGAGAGTTCCAGATTATTCTCATAGCCTTGACTTTTTCGCCAAAAGCGTCTGCCATGGCCTGCTCTTTGCAGTGGATGGCGGCAGAGTGTCCAAGGCCATTGAACTCAACCATTTCAGCTGCCTTTTCAAAACCATCTTTATCATCCTTGACCTTGAAGACAGCAAGAACAGGTGAAAGTTTCTCTCTTGAAATAGGTTCCTTTGGTCCTACTACCGAGCAGGGTACACAGATGATTGAAGTATCTTCAGGAATATCGAAACCAGCTTCCTTTGCAATCCAATGGGCTGTCTGGCCTACAAGGGCAGGCTGGAGTTTTGCATTCTCCACATCCTCATCCCCTACTGCCTTTCCAAACATATAGCGGGAAAGTTTTACCTTCTCTTCCTTGTTTACAAAATATGCCTTGAATTTCTTGAAGAGTGCCGTCGCTTCATTGTATACATCCTCGTCTATGATCACTGCCTGTTCAGAAGCACAGATCATGCCGTTGTCGAAGGATTTCGATATTACGATGTCATTTACAGCCTGCTCCACGTTTGCACTCTTATTTATATAGGCAGGGACGTTTCCTGCCCCTACGCCCATGGCTGGCTTTCCACAGCTGTAGGCAGCCTTTACCATTGCGTTTCCACCAGTTGCGAGAATGGATGCCACGCCATCGTGATGGATGAGGGCTGTCGTAGCCTCCATACTTGGATGCTCGATCCACTGGATACAATCCTTTGGAGCTCCTGCAGCCACTGCTGCATCACGAATGACTATTGCTGCAGCTTTTGAGCACTCCTGGGCACTTGGATGGAAGGCGAAAATAATTGGATTTCTTGTCTTGAGACAGATAAGGGACTTGAAGATCACGGTCGATGTGGGGTTTGTTACAGGAGTTATACCTGCAATTACGCCAATAGGGTCTGCAATTTCAGTTATACCTGTTACAGGATCCTCTGATATCACCCCGACGGTCTTAAGGTGTCTCATATTGTTTACTACATATTCACAGGCAAAGAGATTCTTTGTAGCTTTGTCTTCAAAGATACCTCTTTTTGTTTCATCGACGGCTTTCTTGGCCAGATCTCCATGATGATCCAAACCTGCAACAGAACACTTTGCGACGATATAATCCACCTGTTCCTGATTAAGAGCCAAAAACTCATCGAGAGCCTTTTCTGCCTTCTTCACCAACAAATTGACTTCACTCTGGTAATCCAATGTCTTTTCTTCTGCCATAAGAACCTCTTCTTAAGATATAAATTTATCCATATTTAAATATCGATAACTTTATATCGTAATATACATAACAATGGCAATACCTTCAGAGAGATTTTTTCACTTTTTTAATATCGGGGATTTAATTTCAATTTGAGTAAGTAAATACTATGGAAGGAAGGAAGTTATATTCCCCATAGAAATCGAAGGCGAGATTAAAGGAGAGAGAGAAGTCTTCAAGAGCTCCCAACAGGGAAAAAGACAATATACTCTTTATGTCTTCTTCATTCACCAAGTACTGATACTTTATTCCTGCATCCACAAAGGCATTCTTCAACAGCTGGATTATCAAGTCACCGGAAAGGGAGATGGCCCTCTCCTTGCCGAAGCCCATTCCTGACAAAGTTGCGCCTAATCTTGGAACAAGAAGATTCAGATCTCCCTGTTCCGAATACATATCACCTCTGAAACTCACGGCAAGGGTGGTATTGCCCACAATTGTCGAAAGATAACTTGAGAAATCCAGATTCTCTCCGATTATGGAAGATGTCGTGACACCTAAGGAGAAATTATCATTGAAGACCATTATGCCGAAGGTAGATACGAATCTCTCAGAGTCCTGGATCTTTTCATAGGGACTGAAGAGGGCATTCTTGACCACATCTATATAGGAGGAAATATTCTTTTCTTCCCTTATAAGGGAGTTTCCTCCTCCCAGTCTGAACCCGAAGGAGAAGTTATCCCCAAGCTTATATCCCAAATCGATCTCAATATCTACACCTGCCAGGATATCGAAATAAGCGGAATCACTTTTTTCGATTCTATTGCCAAGTATACTGGAGGACTTTGCTGTAAGGGCTATGGATCCTGATACTACAGTTCCCTGAAGTTCATTCTCCATATTCTGTATATACCAAGTAGGGGTGGATGAAAAAAGAAGGGATGTATCATAGGCTTCAGAAGAAGAAACCGAGACTTTATACAGGATATTCTCCCTCATTAAAGGCAAGGCTGCAGGATTGACGAACACATCCTCCAAAGTACCGCTGTAGGAAGGGGATCTAAGTGCACTATACCTATGGGCGCTTATGGCTGCAGTTTCCTCTGAAGAGGCGAAGAGCCCAAAGGCCAAAAGTAAGACGACAAACAATGCACTTATTCTTTTTTTCATCTACACCATTATATCCATCAGGGGGGAAGATGGAAAGGATGAAAAAGTGAAGCTATAATAGAGATTATGGGAAATGTATTCTTCCACATAGATTTGGATGCCTTTTTTGCCTCTGTAGAGTGTCTTGACCACCCTGAGTATAGGGGTAAGCCTCTTATAATAGGATATCCAGGTCCAAGGAGCGTCGCCTCCACCTGTTCCTATGAAGCAAGGAAATATGGGGTGCATTCAGCCATGCCTATGACTACAGCCCTAAAGCTTTGTCCTGACGCCATATGTGTATGGGGCAACCATAGGAGATACAGCGAAAAATCCAAGGAAGTGATGGATATAATACGTTCCTTCGCCCCAGGTTTTCTTCAAGTCTCCATTGATGAGGCTTTTCTGGATCTATCAGGCATGAACAGAATCTACCCTCTCCCAGGTAAAGCCGCCAGATCTCTGAAGGAGAAGATACTACGTGAAACAGGCCTTACAGTCTCCATAGGCGTGGCATCCTCCCGTTTCATTGCAAAACTGGCTTCAGACTATCATAAGCCTGACGGCCTTACTGTAGTCCCTAAGGAAAAGGAAGAGGATTTCATAGATGCTGTAGGCCTGGAGAAACTTTGGGGAGTGGGAAAGAGCACTTTGGAGGCCATAAAAAGAAAGGGCATCACATCCACCAAGTCTCTCAGGAAATTTGGAAAGGATGAACTTATATATATGTTCGGAGCCTCCAGCGGCGAATATTTATACTCCATAGTCAGAGGAATAGATCCAGGAATATATCAGGGAGAGGTGAAATCCCATTCAATAAGCGAAGAAAGGACCTTCTGGCCTGATGTATATGGAATGGACGCCCTTTCACAGGAATTGTTGTTCATGAGCCAGAATGTAATGTTCAGGGCCTTGGATGAAAAAAGTGTAGGAAGAACAGTTACAGTGAAGCTTCGTTATGGAGATTTCTCCACCTTCACCATTTCCGAGACACCAAAAAGCGGCATCTACTCATCTGACGACATATATAGAATAGCCTGCCACTTGTTGGAAAAGAAATATAACAACACTGGTGTCAGGCTGCTTGGTGTCTCCCTTGGTGGAGTCTATGAAGGGGAAAACCCTGAGCAGGGAGAATTCTTCATTGAAAAAAAACAGAAATTGAGGGATTTGGAGAAAACCATCCTGAATCTCTCAAAAGATGGAAAAGTTGTTAAGAGAGCAGCATCAATAAAGGATGGTGAACTTGCCCATAAAGAATGAGAAGGTGTAGAATTCTCTCATGATTTACATTTGCCTTATAGAGCCTGAGATACCTCAAAACACAGGAAACATAGCACGGACTGCCGCTGCCACAGGTTCCACTCTGGTTCTTGTCCATCCTTTAGGCTTCGATATATCGGAGAAAGCTGTAAGAAGATCAGGCTTGGATTACTGGAAAGATGTAAAGAAAATCGAATATCCGGATAAAAAAACATTCTTATCCACCATAAAGGACAAAGAGTGTTGGTTCTTCTCAGCCCATGGAACCAATAGATATACAGATATATCTTTTCCAAAAGATAAAGATGTGTATCTAATATTTGGAAAAGAATCCGTAGGACTGGGAAGAGAGATACTTGATGAATACAGTGGTAAGACATTAAGAATCCCTATGAAAGAGGGTGAGAGATGCCTCAACTTATCCAACAGCGTTGCCGTGGCGGTCTATGAATGTCTCAGACAATGGAATTACCCTGATTTCCTATAGGAGTGAATATGGAAGGAAAGAAAACCAAAATAGCTATAATAGGTGGAGGAAACATGGGTGGAGCCATTACCATGGCACTATCCAAAAAGGAAGAATACGAAGTCTTTTTATATGAAAGGACCATGGAGAAGGCAAAGGCCTTGCTGGGTGAATGCCCCATAACCCTTCTCTCCTCCATTTCTGAAGCTGTGGATATGGATTGTGTAATCATAGCCCTCAAGCCTCAGAATCTCCCTTCTTTTTACCATAAACTACAGCCTCTTGCCCCTAAACTCTTTATTTCCATATGCGCAGGAGTGGATCTGGAGACTCTGAAGAATAATCTTGGATGTAAAGATGTGGTCCGCTTTATGCCCAATATCGGAGCAAAGGTCGGAAAGAGCGTAACAGCCGTTGCCGCCGATTCCACTCTCAGAGAGGAGTTGTTGGACCTTAGCCTTGATATCGCAGCCTCCTTCGGGGATGCATTTTTACTGGACGAAAGCCTATTCTCTGCTTTCATAGGAATCTCCGGAAGCGCAATAGCCTTCGTCTTCGACTTTATGCACAACCTTGCAATGGCGGGAGTAAGGGAAGGCATCCCATACAACAAGGCTCTTTCAATCGTTTCAGGAACACTGGAAAGTGCCGCAATGCTTCAAAAGGCCACGGGCAAGGGTGCAATTGAATTGGAAACTATGGTATGCTCTCCTCGTGGAACAACCATAGAGGGCATCAAGGCTCTTACAGATGGAGGCTTTGCTTCCATTGTCCAGGATGCTGTGGATGCAACTGTAAGAAAAAGTGAAGAAATGACGCGGAACACCAAATAATATGGAGGAAAGCACAGATGATAGACGTAAAGGAACTTAAGACAAGATATGACGAAATAGCAAAGAACATCAAGGATAGATACATGAATGTAGACCTTGATAAAATCGTCAAGGATCAGGAAGAAAGGGCTGCTCTTCTTTTGGAAGTTGAAAACCTCAGAAGCAAGAGAAATGAAACAGCTCAGAAAATGAAGCAGAAGCTTGACAACGAAACAAGACAGCTCTATATCCAGGAAGGAAAGGAGATCAAGGAAGCTCTTGCCGAGAAGGAAGCCAGATTGACCGTTTTGGACGAGCAGTTCAAGAAAGAAGTCATGACTATTCCAAACTACGCTTCTCCTGAAGCTCCAATTGGAAAGGAAGACAAAGACAGCCTTGCCATTAAGTTCTATGGAGAACCTACCCGCTTCTCCTTTAAGGCAAAAGACCATGTCCAGCTTGGAGAGGAATTGGATATCCTGGACTTCGACAAGGGAGCCAAGGTATCAGGCCAGAAGTTCTACTACATCAAGAACAAGGCTGTCATCCTCCAGATGGCTTTGGAGCGCTATACCATGGATATCGTTGTAAAACATGGTTTCACTCCTTTTATTACACCGGACGTGGCAAAGGAAGAGATTCTCAATGGAATCGGCTTCAATCCAAGAGGAGCTGAATCCAACATCTACACAATCGAAGGCACAGATACCTGTCTTGTAGGAACCGCCGAGATCACACTTGGTGGATACTACAAAGATACTATCCTCAACAAGGAAGATCTCCCTATTAAGATGACAGGTCTTTCCCACTGCTTCAGAAGAGAAGCAGGCGGCGCAGGACAGTATTCAAAGGGCCTGTATAGAGTACACCAGTTCTCAAAGCTTGAAATGTTCATTTATTGTCTTCCTGAGGAAAGCGAAAGCTTCCACAAAGAAATCCTCTCCATCGAAGAGGAAATCTTCCAGGGACTTGGACTGCCTTATAGAATCGTAGATACTGCGACAGGAGACCTTGGAGCACCTGCATACCGCAAGTTCGACATAGAAGCTTGGATGCCAGGTAGAGGCGACGAGGGAGAGTACGGAGAAGTCACGAGCACTTCAAACTGCACAGACTATCAGGCCCGCTCCCTTAATATCCGCTATCGCGATGATGATGGAAAAATCAAGTTTGTGCACATGCTCAACGGAACAGCTGTAGCCCTTTCAAGAGCCATGGTTGCCGTCATTGAAAACTATCAGAATGAAGATGGATCCATTACCATCCCACCAGCCTTGGTAAGCTATACAGGCTTCGATAAGATCGAAAAGAAGAATTAACTATGACAAGCGCATTGGTCACCGATTTTTATGAGTTGACGATGATGCAGGGATACTTCCTTCAGCATCATAATCCTAGAGTCGTATTCGACATGTTCTATAGAACCAATCCCTTCAACGGTGGATACACAATATTCACAGGTTTGGAGGAATTGGTCACAATATTGGAGAATTTCAGGTTCAGCGAAGAGGATATCAACTACTTGAGGAGCTTGGGAAAGTTCCAGGAAAGTTTCTTGGAGTATCTTGCATCCTACCGTTTCACCGGTGACCTCTACGCCTTCGATGAAGGAACACCAGCCTTTCCACAAGAACCACTCATAAGAGTTGAGACAAATATGCTTGACGCCCAGCTTATTGAGTCAGTCCTTCTCAACACCATTAACTTCCAGACTCTCATCGCCACAAAAGCATCAAGAATGAAGCTCGCAACCAAGAGCCATGGCTCCATAATGGAGTTCGGGCTGAGAAGAGCCCAAGGTATGGATGGAGCACTCTCCGCTTCCCGTGCCTGCTATATAGGTGGAGCTGATGTCACAAGTAACACCTTGGCAGGAAAAGAATTCGGTATCCCTGTAGCTGGAACCATGGCCCATTCTTGGATCATGCTTTTCAGTGATGAATATGAAGCGTTCAGAGCCTTTGCAGACATCTATCCAGATAACTGTATCCTTTTGATCGATACCTACGACACTCTTGGTTCAGGTATCGACGCTGCAATCAAAGTGGGACTGGAGCAGAAGGCAAAGGGAAAGAAAATCGGTATCAGAATAGATAGCGGTGACCTTTCTTACCTGACAAAAGAAGCAAGGATGAGACTGGATGAAGCAGGACTGGAGGATGCAACCATCTGTGTCTCCAATGACCTTAATGAGCAGATTATCCTTACCCTCATAAACGATGGCGCCCCTATCGACAGCTGGGGTATCGGAACCCACTTGGTTACAGGTGGAAACCAGGCAGCCCTTGGAGGTGTATATAAACTAAGTGCCAAGGAAGAAAACGGAGTATATGTCCCTACTCTCAAGATTTCAGCTTCCTACGAAAAGACGACAAATCCCGGCATAAAGCAGGTTTATAGATTCTTCGACAAAAATGGTCAGGCTCTGGCAGATTTGATTACATTGAACGATGAGAGGATCGTGGAAGGTGAGAATCATCTTTTCTACCATCCTTTCTCTACTCAAGACATGTTTGTCATGAGAAAAAATATATATGCGGAGATCAAACCTCTTTTAAAAAAGCAAATGGAGAATGGCAAGAGAATTAATCCTTCTCCAAGCTTAAAGGAAATCCAACAGAGGAGTATCGAGATGTTGAGTCATTTCGACAAATCCTACAAGAGACAGATCAACCCACATATCTACAAGGTGTCTCTTTCAACAAAACTTAAGAACCTGAAAGGCAATCTTATAATGCAGGCAAAGATGGCCGAAGATAAGATCTAAGACAGCGCACCCATTTTCGGGTGCGTTTTTATTAGTTGAATTATATATAACAGTAAGAATATCAATCTAAATTCGGAATATTATTTTTCTCCCCAATTATCCACCAACTCAAAGATATCGGTCTTCTGGAGATTTACCTGCTTCTTCTTCACTTCCTCAGCCAGGACTTTTTTATCTACGAAGGGCTTCCACTTCCCCACCAGATTCTTTCCTGCAATTCTCTTTATAGAGAAAGCTTTTGTATAAAAACGATTCATTCCTATGCACTCGCTTCTATCTTCGATGATTGAGACACGATTAGGAAATCTGACGGCAAGGGACCTTGTCACGAACATCTTATACCCAAAGAGCCAGGATCTCACCCCCATATCAAGGCTCTGATAATACTCTCCCAGTATCTCGGTATCATAACCTCTTAGTCTCTGAAAAAGGGCTCGGTCATAGAGACCGGAACAGAGAACAGGATAAAGGGTGGGTTCAAGCTTCACATCTTCTGTATCCGGCTGGAAGGACTGGGGATCTATCTCCTTTCCTCTTATATATGGAGCTCTTATGGTAGGCATGACTTCCAAGGAAGATGAAAGCATTACAGGTGCTATTGCAACTGGATGATCCTTTCCTCCCATGGTCTTCAAAAGCGACTCTCCATCAAAGGCGACCACTTCCATATCCGAGCGTACTATAAAGAAGTAGTCAGTATAACACTCATCCGCCATGGCATTGATAAACTCGCCGGTTGTAGTATCGTTCTTGAATACAATAAAGGTAACCTCAGGATAATCCTTGGTAATATCATACTGTTCCATCTTGAACTCTGTAGAGAGTACATGGACAGATAAATTCATGTTGGCCAAATACCAATCCAAGGCAGAAACCAAGTCTTCTTTCGTTCCAAAATCCAATATCCCGATTGAAAACTGTTTCTGTCTATAGAGTGTGGAAATCCTATACCCTAGATCTTGTTTGCTGAACACGATTCTATAGCTACTCATAATCATCCACCATATCTTCTGGTCTGAATACTACTTTCTGGCCACCACCGATTTCATAAGGAATATCCTTTGAATCTTTTCCTTTTATAGATAATAGCTCCGCGGAAGAGAAATTGGTGATTGCCTTTGCAAAGATATTACCTTCCTTGTCCATTACATCGATTACATCACCCTTGAGGAAAAGGCCCTCAACAGAAACAACTCCCTTTGGAAGCAGGGACTTATGGTCGGAGTGTATTGCCTTCTCAGCTCCATCATCCACTCTTATTCCTCCAGAAGCAGGAGTATTGAGAATCCATCTCTGTCTCTGCTTTAGTCTTTCTGTAGGAAGAATGTATGTACCAAGCTCCTCGCCCTTGAGGATTCTGATTATTGCGTCTTCTTCATATCCGCTGGCAATAATGGTTCCACAGCCACCTTTCTGTGCTATCTCTGCAGCAAGAAGTTTTGTCTTCATGCCCCCAGTACTGAAAGTGGATCCTGCGCCTTTGGCATAAGAGAATACTTCCGGGGTGATTTCCTTTATTTCCTTCACCATCACGGCATCCTTATCTTTCTTCGGATTACCTGTGTATACACCGTCGATGTCCGTCAAAAGGATGAGAAGCTCTGCATCCATCTTACTGGCGCAGTAAGCGCTCATTCTGTCGTTGTCACCAAAAACATCTCCGATTTCAGCTGTAGATACTACGTCGTTTTCATTGAAGATAGGGACGACTCCCAAATCAAGGAGAGTTGCCACACTATCCCTCAGATTATTGTAACTCTTTCGATTGTTCAAAGAGGAACGGGTGATCAAGACTTGTGAACACAACAAGCCGAAGGAAGCGAACTCCTCTTCATATACTCTCATAAGCATAGGCTGCCCGATGGAGGCACAGGCCTGCTTTAAAGGAATATGCCTTACAGGAGTAAGGTGGCCTATGGCCTTGGCTCCCAGACCTACAGCTCCGGAAGAAACAAGCATGATTTCATAGCCTTCTTTTTTCACCCTTGCTATCTGACTGACAATAGAGCGTATCCTCTCCCTGTCCACTCCTGTATTTGAGGAAAGAAGATTGGTTCCTACTTTAACAACTACGCGTCTTATTTTTCCAAAACTTCTCATATAAGCTCCCTATGGTGGAACTCTTTTCCATCGGCACCTGAGTATTCGCCTACAGTCTCACCCTGTCCTTTGAGAATCCACTTTGTGGTCATAAGACCGTCCAGCCCCACAGGCCCCCTTGCATGAAGCTTTGATGTAGATATTCCTACCTCTGCCCCTAAACCGAATCTATATCCATCTGCAAAACGGGTGGAGCAATTTACGAAAACATCGGCACTATCTACAAAAGATACAAAATATGATGCATTCTCCTTACTCTCTGTAAGGATTGCGTCTGTATGATGGGAACCATAAGCGTTGATATGCTCTACAGCTTCCTTTACATCCTCTACGGCAATGATGTTGCACTCTTTATCAAGGTATTCGTTCTTCTCATCTCCACTGACCATTGGAATAGCAGTCTCCAAATACTTCATGGACTGGGCGTCAGCATGGATCTTGACATTGTTTTCAACAAAAGCCTTTTCCAAGAGAGGAAGGAAGGAAGGGAGTATTTCCTTGTGCACAAGGAAGGTCTCCGTTGCATTACATGCAGCACTGTATTGGACTTTGGCATCCACACATACTTTGACAGCTTTATCAAATACGGCAGACTTATCTACGAAAGTATGGCAAATACCATCAGAGTGTCCCATAACAGGTATCCTTGTATTGTCCATGCAATACCTGACGAACTTATTGGAGCCTCTAGGTATCAGAAGGTCTACATATTTCTCAGCCTTCAACAACACCTGTACATCTTCCCTGCTTTCAATTCCAAGGATCCAAGAGGAACCGAAAGAGAAGGATGAAGTTGCTCTTTTTATTATATCCACAAGTATCTTGTTGGTATTGGATGCCTCTTTTCCACCTTTTAGGATAAGGCCATTACCACTTAAAAGAGAGAGGCCAGCTATCTGTAATAGGGCATCGGGACGAGCTTCGAAGATCATGCCTATTACACCGATAGGGAAGGTCTTCTTCTCCAATACAAATTCCGGATCCAGTTCTCTCTTTTCTCTTATTTTCCCAATGGGATCATTGAGGCCGCAAAGGTCTTGGTATCCCTTCTTTACGCTTCTAAGCTTTTCATCAGAAAAAACCAGACGATGAAGAATGGAGGAAGATATGCCTTCTTTCTCGGCATTCTCCAGATCTTTATCATTCTCCTCCTTTATCAAAGCCTTCTCTTCATCAAGAAGTCTTGAAATAGAGGCCAAAGCAGCCCTTCTCTCAGAGAGAGATGATACGGCCAACAAAGATGAGGCGCGGCGCACCTCACCGAAAAGAGTCATTAAATCATCCATACCTAAATGATAAACCAGAGAGAGAAAAGGGTTCAACTAAACAAATGAAAATCATAACATGGAAGCATAGTTTTTCCATATGTACACAATTCCATTCCCTTGGTTTTCATTCCAGAAAAACCAACAAAAGGGAGTTTGTTGACTTATACTCTTCTATAAATATTATTGTCTGTTGACAATTAGAGTCCTCAGTAATAGAGTGTTGATATATTTATCCATTTTAATTATTTAAGTATTTCTTTCTTAAATAAGAAGTTATAAGGGGTTCTTCATGTTAATGTTCGTCTTTGCCATTGTAGTATTGACAGCAACCATAGTCGGTTCAATCAGCGGTATCGGAGGCGGCGTTCTGATCAAACCCGTCATGGATGCCTCCTTCCCTCTCACAACCTCTCAAATCAGCTTTTTAAGCGGCACAACTGTCCTTACCATGACGATAGTCTCACTTCTAAGAAGCAGGAAAGACTTGAAGCTTGACCTCAGGACACTGATGCTGGCTCTCGGAGGAGCTGTAGGTGGAATAGCTGGAAAACAGATTTTTGATATGGTAAAGAAAGCGGCAGGCAACGATGCCTTCGTGGGCCTGGTGCAGAATATAATAATGGTTTTACTTACAGGAGCAGTATTTATCTACACCTTGAAAAAGGCAAAGATACACACAAAGAACCTGAAGAGCCCTGTCTCTTCTTTGGCTGTAGGACTCTTTTTGGGAGTATTGTCTTCCTTCCTTGGAATCGGTGGAGGACCAATCAACCTTATGATCCTTTCATACCTTTTCTCTTTGGATACAAAGAACTCGGCCTTGGCTTCACTCTTCATCATTTTCTTCTCTCAGCTTTTCTCTCTTATTTCCTCTCTCGTTACAAGAACCGTCCCTACATTCCAGTGGCCTATGCTATTGATGATGATGGCCTGTGCAGTAGTGGGCAGCACTTTGGGAAGAATGTTCTCCAAGAAGATGGACAACAATGCTGTAGATAAGCTTTTCATGGCTCTTATGGCTGTAATCATCGCACTCTCTATATATAACTGTATAAAGTTTGGCATTGCCCTTTAAGGGTCGTTGATCTGGGTTTATCAACACACAAAATCGGGCTACATTTCCATGCAGCCCGATTTTCATGACAAACTATCGTTTAGTGCATCATTGTGAAGTCACCGGCGTGGCCGTTTGTACCATCATAGACTTCATTCTTCATAGAGAGATGTACTGCACCGACCTTGAATGTAAGAGGAAGAGCAAGAATATTAGGATTCTCAGGAAGATACTTTCTCTGAGCATCTGCCAGAGCTTCCTCGAATGTCGCCCTGGTCTTCAGGCCCATGCCTCTTGCAATACCAGGCTCCCTTGCGCCTACGATATATATAGCGGATGTATTCATCTCTGCAATATGGCCGCAGCTCATCATTGAGAAGCCGTGGAATGGATGGAATGCATTGCAATAGCGATACTTTCTGATATATTCCTCGTTGGTTGCAAAATACTCACCGTATCTGTTCAAGTCTGGGAGAGTATTGTTGTAGTCATGCTGGAACATATTGTAGAGTTCCCTGAGATAAGGCCATCTCTCATCGTGGAAATAACCATCACAGATGGAAGATACGATGAATACACAGCGGTCAGACATGATCCTCTTGTGTCTGATGACCTGGGCAGACAATGCCTGCATCATCTGGATTGGGTTTGTTCCCATTCCGTTTCCATAGTGGAAGTTGGTCGGCATACCGAATACGATACAGTCATACTTCTTCTCTGCAAATGGAACATATGTGCGCTTATCTGCAACAGCCCAGGAAACAGGCTGCATTTCCTTTGCATAACCAGAGAAGATGGCTATCTGGCGGGAAGAGGAATCAAGGACAGCATCTACACAGAAGAACTTCTTTCCCATCTTCTCTTCCATGAACATACCCTGCTCATCGAACTTTGTCCTCATGGTGCTGGTTCCGGAAACAGGAGTAAAGTCCTTTCTATGCATTACAGACGGAACATGGTGGGCTGCGATGCTTCTCCAATGTGTGATACCACAGGAACAGTGTTTGTAACCGCCGCTGTATCCGCCATATGGGTTACCTGAAGTATGGCCGATCATAATGGCTACATCGGAGTCATAGACATACTTGTTCATGATCACATGGTCGCCGCCATCTGTGTATCCCAAGTCTACAAGGTGTTCATAGTCCTCGCTGTCATGGCTTGTCAAAAGGCCGTAAGGATAGAACTCGTTGAAGATGTCGTCACCAAGAATCTGCTTCATCTCCTTCTCAGTTGCACGTGGATGGAGACCATTGGAGATGATGAGGAGAATATCCTTCTTCTCAACCCCTACACTGTAAAGCTCGTTGAGGATACAGCGCATGGCAACCTTTCTGTGGCTTGTCGGCTGGCAACCACCCTTGACGATGTCAGGGATGATGATGGTCACCTTGCTTCCCTTGTGTGCCAATTCTGTAATGGTCGGCATACCGATAGGATTTCTGATGGAATCCATGGTAGCTTTGTAGAGAGAATCCCAATCCTGAGGAAGTGGGTCCGGATCCTTTACTGTCTCACCTGGAATGAATACGTCCGTATAATCAGGGAGCTGGGCAGCCATTGTGCCTTCACCATACTCAAAATTCAATTTCATTTGTTTTCTCCTAGATATGTTCTTATGATTTCGATGTATTCATCCGGATAGAATCCGATCTCACCCTTGAAACGTGTAAGGGCAATGAGACCACCGTCTATTTCATCGATTGAAGCAAGCATTTCTGCGTTGTCGGTCTTGAGGCCACCACCATAGACTACATCTAGTCCATCGGTTTCCTTCTTTACAAGCTTTGCAACTTTTGTGATGTAAGGTTTGTCTGCAGGAGTCTTTCCCGGTCCTATGGACCAAACAGGCTCGTAGGCAATTGCAACCCTTTCTTTGTCTACTCCAGAAAGCCCTATGGAAAGCTGTTCCTTCAGAACTCCATCCCAGTTCTCGAGTTCAGTATCCTTTTCTCCGATACAATAGAGAACCTTTAGGCCTGCCTTCTGAGCGGCAAGGATTTCCTTGTTGAGTATTCTGTTTACTGCCTTTGTGTCCACAACACCTGCTTCAGCAAGAATTGCTGCAAGCTTATTTCTCTCCTCGCAGTGACCGATGAGAGTGTAACTGCAGCCACAACAAACAGCTGCGTTTCCTGTAAGGGATGTCGTGAAGGCTCCGAAAGGACCTCCTACAGCTGTATCTGCCCAGAAAACGCTCTGAGATCCGATTTCAATAGGGCTATCTTCTGTCTTTGCGCTGCTGGCAGCGATGAGATGGGCTTCAGGAAAGAACATTGCAAACTCAGTGTCCTTGAACTCTTTGAGTTTTTCCTGTGTATTCTTGACAATATAAGCCCCCCATTCCTTTGGCTGGGCAATGGAGTTTACTCCTCCCTTTTCCCTTGGGATGTCGAATCTTTTAAGGTTCAAATAAATATGCTTCATATTCTTTTCTCCTTATCTGAAGATTGCAAAGTCTGGATGACTTCCCATTAATGGATCGCAATACTTGAAGAATTCATCTGAAATCTTATTATTTCCTTCGATCCATTCAAGAGGGAACTTTTTCTCGACATTTGCAACGTCCTTTAGAGGCACCAGATCGAGAGAGAACTTAAAGCCCTCACTTCTATCGGCAACAATTGATACCATGCTTCCTGTCTTTCCTGCTGCAGCCGCTTCAACGGCCTTCTTCCCGACAGCGTAAGCCTCTTCCCTGTCAACGTCAGACTGATAGGCAATTGAAGTTCTTCCCACAAGACCTGGTTTCTCGCTTCTGGATTTGAGACCGATCTTATCCATGATCTGACGGGAGATGAACTCACCTACGCCTCCGGCAACCTTGTGGCCGAAGCCGTCAACGATACCTGTATCTGCCAAAGGATTGCCGTCAAGGCCACAGAGACCTTCACTTACTGTAACAAGGCAGCCCCTTCCCTTTGCATATGCCTTCTCAATATCTGAAAGCATCTGGGAGACATCCACCAGCTTCTCCGGCAGGTATGTCAATACTTCGCAGTTTGTGACTCTTGCAGCCAAAGCTGAGGCTGCAGTTACCCAACCTGCGTTTCTTCCCATGAGTTCCAATACAACCACGTGGATAGGAAGGCCATTGGCATCCAAGGCAAGCTCGGAAGCGTTGATGGCTGCATAACGTGCGGCGGAACCGAAACCAGGACAGTTGTCTGTAAGGGCAAGGTCGTTGTCCATTGTCTTAGGAATACCGATTACCTGAAGATCCAAGCCCTCTTTTTCTGCAAGAATGGAAATCTTGTTGCAGGTATCCATGCTGTCGTTTCCACCGTTGTAGAAGAATACTCCGATGTCATTTTTCTTCATACACTCGATTACAGCAGGATAATCCTTATCGCTGAGCTTTCTTCTGCAGCTGCCGATGGCAGTTGCAGGAGTATGGGAAAGCTTTCCTACAGTAGAGGAAGGAATATTTGTCAAATCCAAAAGGTCGTTCTTCAGAATACCTTCAGCACCAAACTTGGCACCATAGATTTTTCCGAAGCCGCCATTGATTCTTGCCGTCTCAATCACTCCCTGAAGGGATGTGTTGATTACAGCTGTAGGGCCGCCACCGTGGGCTACAAGAATATTCTTTCCCATCAGATGCCTGCCTTCTTATATCTTTCAGCCATTTCATCAAGTGTGACCAATTCAACAAGAGGAGCCTTTCCATAGGAACCGAACTGAATGATGAGGGAACCTACAGCTTCCTTTACACCAGCTTCCATTCTCTCAAAGAGAAGTCTTGTATCGTCGTCATTGATGTTGCCATACATGACTGCATCCATTACTGGAGGAAGGAATACTCTTGGATCGAAGGCAGATGGATTCTTTACCATAAGTTCATACACAGGTCCGATGGATGGGCTGTTCTTGAGGCTTGGCTTATCCCTGAAGAGCTCACGGAAGTTTCTTGTAACAGCAAGTCTGATGTCTGTATCAACGTTGATCTTTCCGATGCCGCACTTTGCAACTTCCTGCAATTGCTCGATCTTGATTCCATAAGCATTCTGGACATCTCCACCAAGGGCGTTGATTTCCTTGACTATATACTGAGGAACAGTGGAAGAGCCGTGGCTTACGAGGACACCATCGATGCCTTCATGTCTCATGCACTCTTTTGTAGCAATGGCAATCTCTTTTCTGATGACAGTGTTTGCACCCTTATTTGCACCATGCTTTGTACCATAGGAAATTGCAAGGGCGTCCACCTTTGTCTTCTTGAAGAACTCAATGGCATCCAGCGGGTTTGTATATGTGCTGGAAGCAGCGAATACGTGGTCTTCCACACCAGCAAGAACGCCAAGCTCGCCTTCAACTGTAACACCTCTTTCGTGTGCATACTTTACCACTTCTCTAGTAAGTTCGATGTTTTCCTCGAAAGGAAGGGAGGAACCGTCGATCATGACGGATGTATATCCACCTTCGATGGCAGCCTTACAAGAATCGAAGTTCTTGCCATGGTCGAGATGGAGGGCCACAGGAATAGGAGAATCCACGGCATATTTCTTTACAGCCTCTGCAATATTTCTTGCACCGATCTTCTTATCTTCCAAAGTGGCGTTCTGGAAATCTGTCCTTCCACCCATGAAGCCGTTTGCAAGATCAGCTCCCTGAAGAATGGCTGCACTTCTGAACATTTCATGGACTTCAATGACTGCCTTTGCCTGAGCAACTGCGTTTACGTTGAATGCACCCTGAGCATAGCAATACTTGTCTGTTGCATCCAGGATGGCTTTCATAGGTACTAAT
>JALFRH010000255.1 GCA_022785155.1 Spirochaetales bacterium | reverse complement strand
CTCGGCGGAACCTACGCCGTACACACTATTTCCCAGTATATGAACCAGATTTACAATGGAAACCACACTACTGGTTTTACCGCAGTAAAGAGCGTTCTTAAAACAATCATCATCGGCTCCATCACCACTGTAGCCGGGTTTATGTGCCTCTCCCTCAGCAAAGAAGAGGGTATTGGATACTTCGGTGCTTCAGCCAGCTTCGGAGTGGTGTTCTGTGCCCTGTTGTCAGTGACATATCTTCCTTCCCTCCTGAATTTTCTTCCGCGTCCAAAAGAAAAAAGCGTGGATAGGTTGAAGAACGGATGGCTGCAGAGGAGAATCGAGGCCTTGGGAACTTTTGTTGTCAGCCATTGGATACTTCTGATTATTGTCTTCCTGGCTTTGGTGGGAGTTTTCTTGTTGGTAAAAGATGGAATTGGAGTAAACTCCGACTATATGTCTTATTTCTCCCAGGATGATCCTTTTGGAGAAGACTGCAGGTTCTTCTCCAGAGAAATAGGAGGTACAACGCCTTTCAGCGTGACGATAGAGGCACCCGAAGGGGAGGACCAGTTCTTCCTTGATATGGAAAACCTGAAGATGGTGAAGGACTGGGAAGATAAATTGAAGGAATCGAAGCATGTGCTCCAAGTCATTTCATTCCCCTCCTATGTGGCCTTCGCCAATAGGGAGATAACAGGTGAATGGGATATTCCGTCGGATCCTGGAGTGGGAAGGATAATGAAGTATATCCTCTCCATGTATATGGATGAATTGGGGCAAACGGGAGGTATTGTCTCCCAGGACTTCAACTCCATTACCATTACGATCCAGGCTTGGGACGGAAATACGGAAGACTTGTCTTCCATTGAAAGCACAAAGGAATTATATAATGAAATGGTCAGGAGCCTGGATTCCCTTCCTCCTGGCTCCAAGGTCACCATTTCAGGTTATCCTGTAATAAGCATGAAGTTCTCGGATAGAATGCTGAAAGAGCAGGAGGCCTCCACTCTATGGGCTTTGGCCGCAGTGCTTCTTATTTCCTCCATTGTATTTTTGTCACCGATAAAAGGGGTTTTGGTCCTTATTCCTGTGTTGTCAGGGATATTCTTCAACATAATCTTCATGTATTTTATGAAGATTCCTTACGATATCATCACCATCAGTTTCTCTTCCATTGCCGTAGGAGCCGGAGTCGATGATGCCATTTACTTCACCTTGAAATATAGAATGTATAGAAAGATCCACTATGGAAAAGGGGTGAGGAAGGCTTTGGTCGAAACTATATCTCTTTCAGGTCGACCAATTATCCTGACCACACTCAGTGTAGTATTGGGAATGTCGGTGTTGGGTTTCGCCTCCTACACCCCCATCAGATACTTCGGACTTTTGATGGCTGTGACGCTTCTTGGCTGTATGGTGTCCACTCTTCTCTTCCTTCCGGCTTTTACAATTCTTTTCTCCAGGATCAAAAGGGCAGTGATGAAAATCACAAGGTCAAGAAAATGAAGCCCTTGGTTTCCATCCTTATTCCTGTATATAACGCCGAAAAGTATCTTGAAGAGACTTTGGACAGCGTCATAAGTCAGGATTATGAAGAATTGGAGATTATCATTCTCGATGATGGAAGTAGCGATTCCTCCTTCTCCATCATCTCTTCCTATGCCCTTAGAGATCATAGGATTAAGGTTGAAAGACAGGAAAACAGAGGTATAGGAGAGTGTAGGAATAGGCTCTTGTCCCTTGGAAGGGGGGAGTTTGTATTCTTTTTGGATTCCGACGATATCCTTTCCTCTTCCTCCCTTATTTCAAAATTGGTGGAGGACACTGAAAAATATGAAGCGGATGTGGCTTCGGCTTTGACCCTTTCCTTTGGAAAGAAAACAAGGAAAACATGGAGGAAGGGTATAAGACTCTTCTCAGGCTCCTCTTTTGCTTCTTTGATGACAAGGCCCATGGGTGTCTTCTGTTACCCCCATTCAAGATTAATAAGAAAGAGTCTCTTTTCCTCCCTTTCCTTTCCTGTGGATATGATCTTTGAAGATATTCCTGTCATGCCTTGGGTAATAAGAAAAGCCGGGAGGGTTGTATATGACAGGGATGTAGTCTACCACTACAGAATAAACAGGAATGGTTTGAGCCATGGCTCCTTCTCCACCTCTTCCCTATATGAAATGGATGCATATTACATGAACATCATGAAGGGGAGGGAAGAGAGAGATGGAAGAATTACCCTCTATAGTTCGGTTTTCTTTCTCACAAAGTATTATTATTATTCTATGAAGGTACACTCCATAGGAGTAACAATAAAAGAGTACCGGGAAAAGTATGGAATCTATGCAAAAGAAGCATGGAAGGAATTGCTTTCGGGAGGTTTTAGATGAAAGGAGCCTTTTTATATGTAGATGCAGGTAAGGGTCACTATGTGCCTGCAGTAGCTTTGAGAGATGCCATGAATGACATGGGGGAGGAAGCTGTTGTAGAGGACCTCTTCATTATCTTCAAGGCCCCTTTGGTGAGATGGGTGAGCAAGCACTATTGGCGGTATCTTCTTCGCCATCCGAAACTGGAGAAGAAGATAAACAGGATATCCAACGCCCGTTCAGCCCACGATCTTCTGGAGCTGTTGACCATAGACCCCAGGGGTTTTTCCAACTTCAAGAAGTGGTACTTCAGGGAGAAGCCCGACTTCATAGTCTCCACCAACTTCATGGGTGCAGCCATTCTTCCCGCCCTTATAGAGAGGCTTGGGGTCAAGTGCCCTGTCTACGACTATGTCGCAGATCTCTTCGATCAGGTTAAGTGCGGTATAGACGGAAAGATAAGGAAGGTCTACGTCCCCACTGAAATCGGTGTGAAGCACACCATAGAAATGGGGCAGCCGGAGTCCTCCGTGGTCCTTTCCCCTTTCCCTATATCAAAGAAGTTCATAACCATGGAAAAGGTTGGAAAGAGTGAGGCCAGGAGGAGACTGGGGCTGAAGGACAAGTTCACAATCCTCTATA
>JALFRH010000250.1 GCA_022785155.1 Spirochaetales bacterium | reverse complement strand
TGTTCATGCACTCCAACGCCTCATATAAAGTCGAGGATTTGGGTCTCTTCCAGATTAACTTGATTTCAAAACCGGAGCTTGAAGCTGGAGATGTAGGATATTTTATTGCTGGAATCAAGAATATCAGCGACATAAGGGTCGGTGATACAGTAACTCTCAAAAACAATATGGCTCCGGAGCCTCTTCCTGGCTTCAAGGAAGTGAAGCCTGTAGTCTTCTCATCCATTTATCCTGTGGATTCAAATGATTATGAAGAACTTCAGGATGCCATTGAGAGGTTGAAGCTCAACGATGCTTCCTTGATGTATGAGAAGGACTCCTCCGCAGCTCTTGGCTTCGGCTTTAGATGCGGCTTCTTGGGGATGCTCCATTTGGAAGTGATACAGGAGAGAATAGAAAGGGAGTTCGATCTGTCCATAGTCTTTACTTCTCCTTCCGTAAGATATACTGTCCACATGAAGGATGGGGAGACTCTCTATATCGATAATCCTTTGGAATATCCTGACCCTATGAGGGTTGATTGGGCAGAGGAGCCATATATTCAGGCGAATATCATTACACCTACTGAGTATGTAGGGCCTATCATCACTTTGTGTCTTGAGAAGAGAGGCATCCAGACCCAGATGAACTATCTTGATACCAAGAGAGTGGAGCTTATATATGAGATGCCGTTATCTGAAGTCCTCTTTGATTTCTATGACAGGTTGAAATCCATCTCCCGTGGATATGCTTCCTTCGATTACAACGTAATTGAAAATAGAAAAACCGACTTGGTGAGAATGGAGATCCTGGTGAACGGTGACCCTGTGGATGCCCTTTCCTGCCTTGTGTTCAGAGGTAATGCCCAGACAAGAGGAAGACAGATTGTGGAGAGACTGAAGGGTGAGATTCCTCGCCAGCAGTTCAAGATTGCAATCCAGGCTGCCATCGGTGGCCAGATCATTGCCCGTGAGACGGTGAATGCATATAGAAAAGATGTAACTGCAAAGTGTTACGGCGGCGATATCTCAAGAAAGAGAAAACTCTTGGAGAAACAGAAAGAAGGAAAGAAGAGAATGAAGATGGTAGGTAATGTGGAGATACCTCAGTCTGCATTCCTGGCTGTATTGAAGACAGAGGATGAAAACTAATGGGACATATCGTTGACTTCGGCTATATCGATGATAAAAAAGTGGAGGTCGCTGTCCTGAAAAACGGTGGATTTGTGGCTGCTGTTTCCACTTTTGGCTCTACTATCCTATGGTATGGGACTAAAGACAGAAACTACGTCACCTACCATAAATCAGCCCTGGACTACAAAAATGATTCTACATATATGGGTAAGACAGTAGGACCATATGCAAATAGAATCAAAGGTGCAGAGTTTGAAATCCAGGGTATAAAATATACTCTGGACAAAAACGATGGGGAGAATTCCCTCCACTCGGGTTCCGCCTGCTTTGGAGATAAGTTCTGGAATATAGAAGGTGTCAGCGATACTATGGTCACTCTTTCCCTTTATCAGAAGGAAGCCGGAGGATTTCCTGGAGACCACGAAATCCAAGTATCATACCTTCTCTCCCAGGACGGTGTCCTGACCATAAATTACAAGGCTCTGTCCACTAAAAAATGTCCTGTATCTCTCACAAATCATGCTTATTTCATCCTTGATGACAGGAGTTCCAAGTATGTTGGACTTGAGATTCCAAGTGATGAATATATATCTGTGGATTCCTCTTTGATTCCTCTTCTTGATAACCCCACATCTGTGGAGGGAACTGATTTTGACTTCAGAAAAAGCACTGTCATAGGCAGCAGAAGAAATGGCTCCTACGATAACACCTGGGTGCTTAAGAAAGGGGAGATCATCAAGGCTGAAGGAAATCTCGCCGTTCTTTATGTACGGACCACAGAGCCTGGTATCCAGGTATATACAGGCGAGTTCCTTTCAGGAAAAGATACAAGGCCCTTCCAGGGCTTGGCATTGGAGACTGGAAGATATCCTGATTCTCCCAACAGGCCTGATTTTCCAAGGGAATATACAGAAAAAGATAGAGTATACGAGTCTACCACCAGCTACAAGTTGGTTCCAAAGGAGTGATATATGGCAAAGATTATCGGAATCACTGGAGGATCAGGTTCTGGAAAGAGCACAGTAGTAAAGAGGATAAAGGAAAGATATCCCAATGCCGTACTTATTGAAATGGACAACTACTATAAGAGCGCCACTTTTGTCAACAACTCCAACATCACGGCATACAACTTCGATCATCCGGATGCTTTCGATATGGATCTTATGATGCAGAATCTTGCTTCCTTGAAGGAAGGTAAGAGCTGCATGATGCCTCAATATGACTTTGTCCACCATACAAGAAAGGAAGAGTTTGTAAAGGTGGAGCCCTCCTCAATTATTGTCATTGATGGACTCATGGTGTTCTATGACGAGAGGGTAAGGAAATTATTGGACCTGAAACTCTATGTAGATACTCCTGCAGATATAAGATTCATCAGAAGATTAAAGAGGGATGTGGCCGAAAGGGGAAGGACTGTGGAGTCTGTCATCGAGCAGTATACAAATGTTGTCAGACCCGGCCACTATAACTTCATAGAGCCCAGCAAGGCATATGCAGATCTCATTATTCCTGAAGGTGGATACAACGACAATGCAATGGAGGTTTTATTCTCCTTCATCGGTTCCATGATGATGAAATGATTTGTCATAATCTTTTGGCTTCTTCCTGGCTTTCCATTGGTTTTTGATGTTCTGAAAAGAAAACTCCTCTGGAACCGGATCGTAGCCTCCGAAGAAAGAGGGACGGCATCTGAGGATTCTTACGACTCCAAGGATAGTCCCTTTTATTATTCCATGCTTATCTACGGCATCTATAAAGTATTTTGAGCAGGAGGGGGTGTAGGCACAGCAACCGCCACCCTTGAAGGGGCTGATGCATGCTCTATAGAAATAAACAGGAATAAGAAAGACTTTCCTCAGTATCTTCATCCCTTTGATTTTATATAAACAAGGCCTTAGGAACAACTCTTTTGCCAATGTATTGCTATTTACTCAAAAAATTTGCTATATTCACTAAGGTTTGTATTATCAAGAGGGGTCTGTTGACCATGTATCTATCTTTTGGTACAATTTCAAACCGTCAGATTAAATATTTGCATAATAGAGAGGTTTAAAATGGCAACTCCTAAGTATAAAACATCTAAGTCCAAAGCAGCCAGCAGAAAGGCTGAGAACATGAAGCTCAAGGCTCCTACACTTGTACCATGTCAGACATGTGGTAACCTTATTCCTACACACCGTGTATGCCCAAAGTGTGGCTACTATGCAGGTAAGCCTGTAGTAGTAAAGGACGAGGAGTAATCTAAATGACAGAGAATGAAGTATTTGGAAAGGTAAGGGACCTGGTTGTTGAGAAACTTGGTGTAGACCCTGCTAAAGTCACAATGAGTGCAGCTTTCCGCAAGGATCTTGGTGCTGATAGCCTCGATACTTATGAGCTCGTTTATGCATTGGAAGAAGAAACAGGTGTTTCCATCTCCGATGACGAAGCCAACAGCTTCGAGACAGTCGGCGATGCTGTCAAGTACCTGATGAAGGAACTTAACTAAGTTGATACCTAATCAAATCAAGGCTCCCTCTATCTCCGAAGAAAGAGAAAGGGAGCTTCTTTGTTTCTTAAAAGAGAATAATCTGGAAATAGGGAACCTTAGACTGCTTAATCTTGCCTTCTCCCATACTTCCTATGCAAATGAATGCAAAGGAGAATCTGATAGTTATGAGAGACTGGAGTTTCTTGGGGATTCGATCCTTGACATGATTACTGCCGAGTATCTTTTCGAGAACTACTATGCTGAATATCATGAAGGCGATTACACCAAGATAAAGGCTGTGGTGGTAAGTGAAGATTCTCTTTCCGAGATAGCAAGACAGAAGCACTTCGAGAAGTACATACTTATAGGAAAGGGCGAAGCTTCCCAAGGGGGAGCCAACAAGAAGGCCATCCAAGCCGATGTGATGGAAGCTGTCATTGCAGCAGTCTATCTGGATAAAGGTCTTGAGGCTGCAAGGGAGTATGTCCTCTCATTTATCCCATTCCAAATAGAGAAGGTAATAAGAAACAGAGTCTCATACAAAGATTACAAGACAAAGCTCCAGGAGTATTGGCAGAAAAAGAAGGGGAAGGTTCCTGAGTATAGTACTGTAGGACACTCCGGCCCGGATCATGAGCAGGTGTTTTATGTTACTGTAAGTCTTGGTGGAAAGGTGTATGGGCCTGCCAGTGGAAAGAGTAAGAAGCATGCAGAGCAGAACGCTGCAAAATATGCTTTGATCCATCTTGGGCTGGAGCCCAATGACGGCAGCTTTGAAGATAGAGAGTAAAAGAGCGGGAAACCGCTCTTTTATTTGCAATCAAACATCCTCTTTCTTGAATCTTTCCATCAACTCCCGGGCTCTTTCCAGGAGTATTTGTTTCTGGTTGAGGGTGGGGTCGTCAATGACCATTTCCAAAAGAGATTTCAAGACTCTTCCTGTCATAGGGCCGTTATTCATGTAGGAGGACAGGTCCTTGCCATTGATCTTCAGGTCCTTCAATGTAAGGGCAGGGGAAGAAGAGATTTCCCTTTCCACTCGTGCCTTCAACTCTTCGTCATTATAGTCTTGGGGGAGGAAAAGAGTTGCCTTTCTGTCGCACTCCCTTAACATAAATAGATTATTCAGGTTCTCTTTTCCCACCCTTACTATGAGGCGTCTTATGGCTCCGTCGCTCCAGGCGGATGAGTATTGGACCATATGCTCCCTTATGAGAAGTTCCACTTCCTCCCTCTCTTTATTTGATGACTTGAGCCTTTTCATAATGGAGGAAGCCATTTCAGCTCCACAGATTTCATGGCTGTAATATGTGGTCCTGTCTTCCTCTTTTCTTTCTGTCTTCACTTTACCTATATCATGCAAAAGGGCTGCGATTTTCACTGTAAGGGGAGCCTTCAGCTTCTCTGCGTATTCAAGAGCCAGGATATGATGCTCCAAAAGGTTTTCCTTATGATACCCCGTGCCCTCTATGTTTTTGCATTCATAGAGTTCAGGAAGAATTATTTTCAATAGACCTGTGTCATACATGGTTTCTATACCAAGACGAGGAAAAGGAGAATCAATCAATCTGAAAAGCTCTTCCCTTATTCTCTCTTCGGAGACTTTGGAGATATTGGATGAAAGCCTGGTCATGGCTTTTTTCGTTTCTTCTTCAATTTCAAAGCCCAGCTTTGAAGAGAAACGGGCGGCCCTCATTATTCTCAGGGCGTCTTCAGTAAAACGCTCCTCAGGATTACCTATTGCCCTTATTGTTTTGTTCTTCAGATCTGACAGCCCGTTATGCTCGTCAATGATATCACCACTTGATAGATCACAGGCAAAAGCATTTATTGTAAAGTCCCGTCTTTTCAGGTCTTCTGACAAGGATCGGACAAAGGTGACACTATCCGGATGTCTGGAATCCGAATAATCCCCTTCGGTCCTAAAGGTGGTTATTTCATAACTTCCACCCCTAAAAAGGACTGTAACCGTACCATGCTTTATGCCCGTATCGATTGTATGGCGGAACATTTCCTTTATCTCCTCCGGCCTGGCATCCGTAGTGAAATCATAATCATGGCTCGGTTTTGACAATAGATGATCCCTGACGGCTCCCCCCACCAAATAGAGTGAGAAACCATGGGATTTGAATATTGAAGAAAGAGTCCTTATATCCTCTGATACAATCATTTTCATGGTTTGAGTCTATCAAAGATGCATAAGTAAAAAAAGTGATTATCAAAATTCTCCCATGTTTTAATCCCGTGTAATTGGAGGAGGAAACAAAATGGACTGCAACAATGTGGAATCCAGTAAAAATAAGAATGGAATGCCTTCCGATTAAGCCTTCTCTTCATTTCCAAGATGTTGCCACTAAATGGAATAAAGCATTAGAATAAAGCAAAAGGGATGTAAGACACCCCTTCTTCGTTATGTACGGAGATTGCAGTCTTCATTCCTCTTTTCCGGGAAAGCAAGGAGAACAAACATGTTTGAACCTGTGAACAACAAAGTTGATTTCGCATCCCAGGAGGAGAAGATCCTCAAATACTGGGAAGAAAACGAAATCTATAAAAAATCTATTGATAATCGCCCTGCGGACAATGAATATGTCTTCTATGATGGACCTCCCTTTGCAACAGGTCTCCCTCACTTCGGCCATATTCTCCCAGGTACAATAAAAGACGCTATTCCTCGTTACCAGTCAATGAAGGGCCATAGGGTCGTAAGACGCTTTGGTTGGGACTGTCACGGTCTTCCTGTGGAAGCTGAAATGGAAAAGACCATCGGCGTTTCTGGACACAGCAGAATAATCGAGTATGGTGTAGGTAAGTTCAACGAAGAGTGTAGATCCATAGTCTTGAGATATACTTCCGAGTGGAAGAAGGCCATTACAAGAACAGGCCGTTGGGTAGACTTTGAAAATGGATACAGAACCATGGATAAAAACTACATGGAGTCTGTGTGGTGGGTATTCAAGACTCTCTATGAAAAGGGACTGATTTATGAAGGCTACAATGTCCTTCCATATTCCCCTAAGCTGGCTTCTCCTCTTTCAAACATGGAAGTCTCTTTGGGTGGATATAAGGATGTAGTCGACCAGGCTGTCACCGTCAGGTTTAAGATCGACGGCACTGAAAACTCATATTTCCTGGCTTGGACTACAACTCCATGGACACTTCCGTCAAACTTGGCTCTGGCCGTGGGACCGGATATCGACTATGTGGAGGTCTCCGATGAAGCTGACGGCGCCCACTATTATCTTGCAAAGAACCTTCTTGGAAAGTATTGGAAGGATGGAAAGGGCTGCACCATTGTCAGAGAAGTAAAGGGTACTGACCTTGTGGGCATGACATATGAGCCATTGTTCCCATATTTTGCATCTTTGAAGGAAAAGGGTGCTTTCCAGGTTGTTACAGCTGATTATGTAACAGTGGAAGATGGATGCGGTATCGTACATACAGCATCAGGTTTCGGTGAAGATGACTACAACACAATGAAGTCAAAGATTCCTGGATGCCCTGTAGTCTGTCCTGTAGACGAAGAGTGCAGATTCACTTCTGAAGTACCTGAGTGGCAGGGAGTCTTTGTCAAGGACGCAGATAAATCCATCATCGAGTGGCTGAAAAACAATGGAAAGCTTGTAAAGAGGGAAAACTATCTCCACTCTTATCCATTCTGCTACAGAACAGGAATGCCTCTCATCTATAAAGCAATGTCCTGTTGGTTTGTAAATGTCCAGAAGATCAAGAAGACTATGCTTGAATGCAACGACCAGATCACTTGGGTTCCGGACCATATCAAGTATGGTCGTTTCGGCAAGTGGCTTGAAGGAGCTCGTGACTGGGCAATAAGCAGGAATAGATTCTGGGGTAACCCGATCCCAATCTGGAAGTGCGATGGCTCCGATTATCTGGAGGTGATCGGAAGCGTCAAGGAATTGGAGGAGAAGTGCGGGCACGAAGTAAAGGATCTTCATAAGCACTTCGTCGACGACATCACTTGGCCAAGTCCGGATGGAAAGGGAACTATGAGAAGGATCCCTGATATCTTCGACTGTTGGTTCGAGTCTGGCTCCATGCCATATGCTCAGCAGCACTATCCATTTGAGAATAGTGAAAACTGGGATAAGATCTTCCCTGCCGACTTCATAAACGAAGGTCTCGACCAGACAAGAGGTTGGTTCTATTCCTTGACAGTTCTTGCCGCTTGCCTCTTCGGTAAGCCTGCTTTCGAGCACTGCATCGTATCTGGAATCGTTCTTGCCGAGGATGGCTCCAAGATGAGTAAGAGCAAGCACAATTACACCGATCCTATGGAAGTGGTTGCAAAGTATGGTGCAGATGCTCTTCGTTTCGCCCTTGTCAACTCAAACCTGGTGAAGGCAGACGACATGAAGTTCAGTGACGATATTGTAAAAGATGTCCTCAAGAGCCTCTTGATTCCTCTTTGGAATGCATATTCCTTCTTTGTTACATATGCAAACATCGATGGATATGTTCCTTCTTCAACTCCTACGGAGAAGCTCTCCAATCCTCTTGATAAATGGATCATCAGTGACTTGGAAAAGCTTGTAAAGAAGGCAACAGATGGTTTCGACAGCTATCAGATCCAGGATGCAACCCAGGCTCTCCTGTCATTTATTGATGACCTTAACAACTGGTATATCAGAAGAAGCAGAAGAAGATTCTGGAGAAGCGAAAACGACAGCGACAAGAAAGAAGCATACGATACTCTCTACAGAGTTCTTATGACAGTGGTCAAAGTCGCTTGTCCTCTTATTCCATTTGTTACAGAGGCCATCTATCTGAACCTTAGGACAGATAAGGATCCTGAGTCTGTACATCTTTGTGACTATCCTGAGTACAATGAAGACGAGAGGGACTTCAAGCTTGAAGATGAGATGGAAATCATCATGAAGACCATCGAAATGGGAAGAGCCCTCAGAGCTGTATCCAACCTGAAGGTCAGACAGCCTTTGAAGGAGTTTGTCGTAGTATCAAGAAACGCTCAGCATAGAGAGAACCTTGAAAAGAACAGAGATATTATCCTTGAAGAGCTTAACGTCAAGGATGTTAAGGTAAGAGCTGATGAAAGCGATCTTGTATCTTATTCGGCAAAGGCAAACTTCAAGGTTCTTGGTGCTAAACTTGGTAAGAGCATGAAGGAAGTGGCATCCATCATCCAGTGCTTCACTGATGGTGATATTGCTTCTATTCTTGACGGCAAGGCAAAGACC